>JAHELQ010000210.1 GCA_024644125.1 Candidatus Aminicenantota bacterium
CAATGAATATCTTGATGCGGCTGTCGAGATTTCCAGGCAACATCACGCGATCATCACGACCTTCGGCGATATGATGAGAGTGCCTTCTTCGTATAGTTCCCTTTTGAAGGAAAAGGCGCAAGGAGCCGATGTCCGCATCGTTTACTCTCCAATGGACGCATTGGCAATCGCGCGGGATAACAAAGACCGCGAAGTGGTCTTCTTGAGCGTCGGCTTCGAGACCACGGTCCCCACCGAAGCGGTGGCGGTCAAGCAGGCGAAATTGGAAGGGAGCGATAACTTCTCGATTCTGGCGGGCAACAAGTTGACTCCGCCGGCGGTTCATGCATTGCTGCAAGCGGAAGAGGTAAAAATCGACGGATTCATCCTGCCCGGCCATGTGAGTGTCATCACAGGGATAAAAGCCTGGCGTTTTATTGCCGAAACCTTTGGCAAGCCATGCGTGATTACCGGATTCAGTAACCGTGACTTGCTGATGGGAACGCTTCTGCTCCTCGATTTGATAGAAAAAAAACGACCCGTCATCATGAATGAATATACCCAGGCTGTAACCGAAGAGGGCAATAAAAAAGCCCTTGACGTGATGGATGAGATTTTTGTACTCCACGAAGCCGAATGGCGGGGTATCGGTCCAATTCCCGGCAGCGGATTGAAAATTCGCAGGGACTACGAAGCGTATGATGCCCGGTTGAAATTCCCGGTCCAATTGCCGCCGGTGAAAGAGGCGAAAGGCTGCCGTTGCGGCGAAGTATTGCGCGGGGTGATTTCTCCATTGGATTGTCCTTTGTTTGGGAAAGTGTGTACTCCCCAGGATCCCGTTGGCGCCTGTATGGTTTCCACCGAAGGATCCTGCGCGGCATTTTATAAATACAAGAGGTTTTGATCATGCAGGAAACAGTATTACCCGGTCATGGCAGCGGCGGTAAGTTAATGAATCAATTGATCCGCGATGTTATCAAAGAAACTCTGGATTCCGGTGGATTGCAATTGGATGATTCGGCGATTTTGCCGGTGGAAGGAGAACAAATTGTATTTACGACCGACTCCTATACCATTACTCCGATTTTTTTCCCCGGCGGCAATATCGGTGATTTAGCGATTAATGGAACCGTCAATGATCTGGCGGTGATGGGAGCGATCCCCCGCTATCTATCGTGTGGTCTGATATTGGAAGAAGGGTTGCCTCTGGACGACTTAAAGCGTGTCCTACAATCGATGCGGGCTGCGGCAGACAGGGCGGGCGTCAAAATCGTGACCGGCGATACCAAGGTTGTTGAGAAAGGGAAAGGCGATAAAATGTTCATCAATACCTCCGGTATCGGCGTGTTGACTCAACCCTTGCAACGGCGGGATATCCAGACTGGCGACAAAATCATCGTGAATGGAACGCTTGGCGATCATGGCATCGCGGTGATGGCCGAACGGAACGGTTTATCGTTTACCGAAGGATTAGCAACGGACTGCGCGCCGTTAAATTTGTTGATTCAACCGTTGATAAAAGCGTTTCCCGGAAAAATCCGTTTTATCCGGGACGCCACCCGTGGAGGCGCGGCATCGGTCTTGAATGAGATTGTTGATGGTCGGCGGTTTTCCGTCCGTTTGATCGAAGAGGACATCCCTGTCAAAGATGAAGTGCTCGGAGTGTGTGAAATCCTTGGAATCGAACCGATGTACGCCGCCAATGAAGGGAAAATAGTGATTGTGGTCGATCCCTCGGTGGCCGCAGATATGGTAGCCCGGATGAAAGAGCTTCCATTCGGACAGGATGCAGCCGTCATCGGCGAGGTAACAGGCGAATTCGAAGGTGTTGTTTTTATGCAGACTCCCGTCGGCGGTCGCAGGATGTTGCCTTTATTGACAGAAGATCAACTGCCCCGCATTTGCTGATAACGTGCCGAGTTGGTACGGTTAAAAATAAATTAATTAAAGTTTTCACAAATGATTGGCCTTTTATTTGCAGATTAGGTATAATAACGAGCGGAGGAACCGTGGATTGCAATAAGAGCGCCAATCTGGAAAAATGCAATTGTACCTACGAGCCCTGCCCCAGGAAAGGGATCTGTTGCGAATGCATTTCCTATCATCGAAGAGCCAACCAATTGCCTGCTTGCTATTTCTCAAAAGAGGTGGAAAAAACATACGACCGCTCAATCCGCAGGTTTATCCGGGAAAATAGTTAAGCGAAGACTTTTCTGCAAATATAGTTGCATCGGAGAGGAATACTATGAAGTTTGCAAAGCGGGTGTGTTGCGATGCGCCTTTCAGGTTTTCCCTGCTCATGTGGTTGGTGGCACTTCATTCATTCCTGGTGGGGCTCGCGTTGATGTTTATGCCCCGTGAATATTTCAACCTGTATTTTAATTACCAACCGGTTAGCGAACGATTCTTCAGCGTGCAAGCCGGCGTATTTCATATTGTTCTCAGCATCGGCTATGGATTGACGGCAATTGATTGGCGGCGTTTCGAAGGTGTGGTCGTTTTATCTGTCATTGCGAAATTTGTCGCCACAGTGTTTTTATTCAGCTATTCGGCCTTCGTAGCCTGGATTCTGGTTGTTTTTCTTTCCGGCGTGGGGGATTTTTTCATGGGATTGGCCATTGTTTGGGCCTATCGGTGCAACAAAAAGAAAGGGAGATGAAATATGTCGGAAAAACTACCATCTATAATTGTTACCGGGGCCTCCGGTATTGTGGGGCGTGGGTTTTTGGAAGCGGCGAAAGAGGATTATTTAATCTATGCCATCGCCCGTCGTCCTCAGAAAGAGGCGGGAGTGCTGCCGCATCCAAACATCAAGTGGATCCAGGTGGATATTGGCAACTGGATATCGCTCCGTTGGGTGATGCACAATATCAAACGGCAAGGGGGCGCCGATTTTTTATTTCACCTGGCGGGCTATTATGACTTCGATTATGAGGATCACCCGGAATATGACCGCACCAACATCAATGGTACGCGCTATGTGTTGGAGCAGGCGAAAATCCTTCGGGTCAAGCGGTTCTTGTTCGCCAGTTCCACGGCCGCCTGCAATTTTCCCCAATCGGGGGGAACCGTCAATGAAAAAAGCCCTCTGGATGCCGAATACAAATATGCGGTCAGTAAACGCAAATGCGAGGAAATGGTCCGGGATTCTTCCCATTGGTTCCCCTGCTCTATTATACGGTTTGCGGCGGTTTTTACCGATTGGTGTGAATATGGTCCATTGTATATGTTTTTAAATACCTGGTTCAGCAGGAAATGGAACGCGAAAATTCTGGGAGGTAAGGGCGAATCGGCTGTACCATATATCCATAGCAACGATTTAAACAAACTGATCCTGACCATACTGAAAAAAAACAGAGAATTGCCGAATTATGATGTCTATATCGCCAGCCCGGACGGAGCCACCTCCCATAAAGAACTTTTCGAAGCAGCCACCCGTTTGTATTTCGGTTCTCGGGTGACACCGTTTTATTTTCCAAAACTTTTAGCGCTGCCGGGCGTGTATGTGCGGGATATTCTAGGACGGCTCATCGGGCACCGTCCGTTCGAACGGCCATGGATGATTAAATATGTGGATCTAAAGTTAAATGTGGACGCCTCCTATACCAGGGAAGCCTTGAAATGGGAACCGACCCCGAGATATCATATTCTGCGACGTCTCCTCTATATGATCGAAAAAATGAAGCTTGATCCCACCGAGTGGAATAGGAAAAACCGCTTCGCGTTAAAACGAATTGTATTGAGACCGAATTTAATGATATTCGAGGCGATGGTACGTTTGAAAGAGGAAATGGTGGAGGATATCAAACGGACATTACTCTCACCCTCCCGTTGCGACGATTTTTCCAATTACCAGATGCTGAAACCTGAGGATCTGGACTGGAATATCAATATCATCTATCAATTGATCAGCGCGTCGGTGCGCAATCGCGACCGCATGCTGTTGCTCAATTACGAATTGGACCTGGCGCAGATTCGTTTCAAAGAGGGTTTCTCGCTGCGGGAAGTATGCATCGCCCTGCTTGAGGTGGGGAAGGTTATTATAAAAAAATTGATGGATGAGCCGGAACTCCAAAAAATCAAACAACTGATTCACGATTGTATCACTCTCACAATCCAGTTAACGGTTGACGAGGTCGAAGCCGCGTATGAAAAATGGTACACTCAGGGGAATTATGATCATGTACCGGCGCAGCGGGACATCGAGGATAAATTAAAGGAGCTAGAGACTTTCTATCACCAACCATAATAACCGTTTGTGAAGTTTTGTTGCTATTTGTGGCGAGGGGCAGAGTTCCATTTCGGAAATAAATTCCCAATAACCTCTTTTAATCAGTGTTTAAGGCGCTGTAAAAAAATAAATTATTTTGGTTGACAAACGGAGTGATTTGTAATATATATTAAGTGTGAAAGGATTCACAAAGTGAATTTGTTCACAGCTACGCGAGGTATGTTATTATGAAACAACCAATACCAATTCGAACGATTGAAAGGCTCAGTTTGTATCGTCGCCTCCTGAACATGCAACTGGAGGCTGGAAAGCTCAACGTGTTTTCCCATGAATTAGCGATACTGGGGAAACGTACTCCCGCACAGGTCAGACGGGATTTGATGGCTATCGGATATAGCGGTAGTACCAGGAAAGGGTATGATATTGAGAAGCTGATCGAGAAGATCAGGATAATTCTCGATGATCCGATCGGTCAAAGAATTGCCATGGCCGGTATCGGGAATCTTGGGCGCGCCATTCTATCATATTTTATGGGGCGTCGTCCGAAACTGTCGATCGTGGCTGCGTTTGACGTGGATCCTGACAAGGTTGACCGCGTAATATCCGGATGCCGGACATATCATCTCAGCAAAATGGAAGAAATTATCTCCCAGGAAGAGATTACGATTGGAATCATCACGTCGCCTGCGGCAGTAGCCCAGGAAATCGCCGATCTTTATGTGAAGGCGGGCGTAAAAGCCCTGGTGAACTGGGCGCCCATTCCTCTGGAAGTGCCGGAAGATGTCTTTCTGGAAAATCGTGATATCGTTATGTCTGTCGAGAAGGCAGCTTTTTTCGCAAAGAACCATAAATAAGCTTTTTTCTTGAATGATTAGGAGTGATAATGGAACACAAGACAGGTCTACACTCTTCGAAGGTGGATGAAATATTGCAGCGTTACTATCAGCCCAGGCGGGAACATTTGATTCCTATTCTCCAGGAGGTTCAGGAGGTTCAGGGCTATCTTTCCAGGGAGGCGGTAATAAGGATCGGCGAATTTCTCAAGCTCCCCATCAGCAAAATATATGGAGTCGCCACATTCTACAATCAATTCCGCTTCCAACCCAAAGG
This sequence comes from Candidatus Aminicenantota bacterium, assembly GCA_024644125.1. Lineage (GTDB taxonomy): Bacteria > Acidobacteriota > Aminicenantia > UBA2199 > UBA2199 > JAHELQ01. The sequence goes on from JAHELQ010000210.1 coordinate 5,321, forward strand.
GAAATATCATGTCATGGTGTGTCGTGGAACCGCCTGCCATGTCAAAAATTCAATTTCAATTCTGGATGCTTTAAAGCATGAATTGAAGGTCCAACCGGGAGAAACGACAAGAGACGGCCTATTTAGTCTGGAAGTTGTCGCCTGCATCGGCGCGTGTGGTTTGGCGCCAGTCATCAGTGTCAATGGTGAGTTTCACGCCAAACTGACCCCGGAAGATATTTCCAGGATTCTAGATTCTTATAGGAATAAGGAATAGAGACGATGAAAAAAACATTTAATGATACCTCCTCCAATGCGATTTTCACATGGTTGCCAGGCCCGATGCAGGACCGTCTCGCCGCTGCGATTTTAAAAGGGTCCTATAAAGAAGGTGGAGCGTTTAGCGATCACCAACAGGACCTGGAGACATATTTCTCCGCAATGCGGCGCGAGGACGTAAATCGTCCCGTTATCTTCGTGGGTGCAGGTACATGCGGCCTTGGGGCCGGCGCCGGCTATACCCTCGAAGCCGTAAAAAAATATCTGACCGGTAAAAATATCGAAGCCGATGTGCGCGAGGTTGGGTGTGTCGGGTTATGTTCCTCGGAGCCCATTGTCGATGTCCAGTTGCCGGGAAAAGCCAGATTGTGTTTCCAGGAGGTCACATCCGATAAAGTTGATTCATTACTGGATGCCACCTTGTCGGGAACAGTTCCCCAGGAGAATGTCCTGGGGCAATATCGGCAAGAAGGCGTTGCGATCTGGGAGAATGTCCCCTACCTTGACCAGCACCCGTTTTTCGCTCTCCAGACCCGCTGGGTACTTCAGAATTGTGGCGTTATCGATCCCGGTAGTATAGATGAATACCTCGCCAAAGGCGGTTATTGTGGTTTGATCAAGACAATCCATACCAAAACCCGGCCCGAGGTATGTGACGAAGTAGAAGAGAGCGGACTCCGCGGCCGCGGCGGCGGCGGTTTTCCTGCCGGCAAAAAATGGAAATTTGCACTAAATTCAGAAGGTGATAAAAAATATATGATCTGCAATGCCGATGAAGGCGATCCCGGTGCATTCATGGACCGCGCCGTCATCGAAGGCGATCCTCACCGGTTGTTGGAAGGTCTTGCCATCGCCGCCTACGCCATCGGCGCCAGCAAAGCCTATATCTATATCCGGGCGGAATACCCGCTTGCGATCGAACGCCTGAAAAAAGCCATTTCCCAGGCTAAAGAGTATGGATTCTCAGGCGAAAATATTCTTGATAGTGGATTTAACCTCGATGTGATCATTAAACAAGGGGCCGGGGCTTTTGTTTGCGGTGAAGAAACAGCTCTGATTCATAGTATTGAAGGAAAACGCGGAATGCCCCGGCCCCGCCCTCCATTTCCGGCTAACAGCGGTTTGTTCGGCAAGCCGACCATCATTAACAATGTCGAAACCCTGGCCAATGTGCCGGCTATTGTATTGAACGGCGCCTCCTGGTTCAACGCGTTGGGAACGGAAAACAGCAAAGGAACCAAAGTATTCGCCCTATCGGGCAAAGTGAACCGCACCGGTTTGGTCGAAGTGGCGATGGGAACATCGGTTCGCACCATTGTCTTTGACGTCGGCGGCGGAGTCCCGGATAACCGTTCATTCAAAGCGGTCCAAATCGGAGGTCCTTCGGGCGGATGTATCCCATCCCAGCATCTGGACATCGAGATCGACTACGAATCCTTGAAAACTGTCGGCGCCATTATGGGATCCGGCGGCCTGGTGGTGATGGACGACAAGAACTGCATGGTGGATGTGGCCAAATTTTTTATGGACTTCATCCAGCGTGAAAGCTGCGGCAAATGTATCCCCTGTCGTGAAGGCACCAGGCGGATGCTGGAGATCCTCAACGGCATTACCCGAGCCCGCCGCAATGAGAAAGAATACGACACTCTGGAACGGTTTCAGGGGATCATTCAGTTGAATCAATTGGCCAAAGTGATCAAGGATACCAGTTTGTGCGGATTGGGGCAGACAGCGCCCAATCCGGTGATCAGTACTCTCCAGTGGTTCAAGGATGAATACGAAGAGCATATTTACGAGCGCAAATGCGCCGCCGGCGTGTGCACCGAATTGCTGACCTATTCCATCGATTCAGAAAAATGTATCGGCTGTACCGCCTGTATGCGAAAATGTCCGGCCGAAGCCATTATGGGCAAACCCAAGGCTCCGCATTATATAGTGCCGGATAAGTGTATCGGTTGCGGCGCCTGCCTTGAAACCTGCAAATTTGACGCTGTGCGCGCCAGTTAAGAGAGGAGATAGACCATGAGTATCGAAATAATCGTCAATGGTAAAAAAATAGAAGCCCAGGAAGGGGATACTATTTACAACGCCCTCAAAGCCGAAGGAATCCGTATACCCACCTTGTGTCACATGGAGGATCTAAGGCCCTCCGGAGCCTGCCGGATTTGTTCGGTTGAAGTCGAGGGAATCTCTAATCTCGTGCCAGCCTGCTCCTACCCGGCGCGGGAAGGGATGCACATTCGCACCCATTCCCCCCGGGCGGTGCAGGCGCGGAAGACCATCATCGAATTATTGCTGGCCGACCACCCCGACGACTGCCTGTATTGCCATCGTAGCGAAAATTGTGAATTGCGGATATTGGCCTATGAATACGGCGTGCGGCAACGCCGGTATCGCGCTCCCAAAACCCGCCATGACCTGGATGTATCGAGTCCTTCAATCGTTCGCGACCCGGAAAAATGTATCCTGTGCGGCAAATGCGTCCGCATGTGCGAAGAGGTGCAGCAAGTGTCGGCCATTGATTTTGTGGGCCGCGGCAGCAAATCCGTCATCGGATGCGCCTTCGAGCAGGGGCTCAATGTCTCCAGTTGCATCAACTGCGGACAATGCATCATGGTGTGCCCCACCGGAGCGTTACGGGAAAAAAATCACATCAAAGAAGTGATCAACGCGTTGAACGATCCGGAAAAAATTGTGGTTGTGCAACACGCTCCCGCCATTTCCGTCACTCTGGCCGAAGAGTTCGGTGTCAACCCGGGGCAGGATGTTTGCGGAACCATGACCGCGGCTCTGAGACGCCTTGGCTTTGACCGGGTGTTCGACACCGCTTTTTCCGCAGATCTTACCATCATGGAAGAGGCGTCGGAGTTGATCAAACGGATT
>JAHELQ010000747.1 GCA_024644125.1 Candidatus Aminicenantota bacterium
AAACGATTGTTTCGAGTCTTTTTTTTCCGCTGTCGGTGATTTTCCCCGACGGGATCAAATAACAATATGACTGGTTCCCGCCCCGCCCCACGCGCCCCCGTAATTGATGAAGCTGGGCCATGCCGTAGCGGTCCGCATTCTCGATGACCATGATAGTGGCGTCCTTTACATCGATTCCCACTTCGATGACAGTTGTGGCCAATAACACCCGCAGATCTCCAGCGGTGAAACGGCGCAAAATCTCATCCTTCTCCCGGGCGGGAGTACGTCCGGTGACGATTCCGATGGGCGACGGAAACATCGCCTTCTCGATAAAGACGGCTTCATCTTCAATGCAGCGAAGTTGCGGAAAAAACTCAGACTGCTCGATCAGCGGCAGGACGACATATGCCTTTTCTCCCGCCTGGATACGCCCGCTGAGCCAGGTGTAGAATTCTTCTCTGCGGAAGGAGGCGATAATTTTTGTCTTGATGGGCAGCCGGCCTTTTGGCTTTGTTTTTATGGAAGAGACTGATAGATCATTATATAGAGACAAAAGTAGAGTCCGGGGAATCGGCGTGGCGGTTGTCACCAACAAATCCACCGCCCGTCCTTTGTAATAGAGCGCCGCCCGTTGCGACACTCCAAAACGGTGCTGCTCGTCGATCACGATCATCGAGAGGCTGCGGAATGCCACATTGTCGCTTAGTAGCGCGTGAGTCCCGAACACCACCCGGATGCTCCCTTTTATAAGCCGTTTCTGGATTTCCGACTTCTGCTTCACCGTCAAGGAACCGGTCAACATTTCGATTTCATGTTCGGCGAAGCAGGCGCGGGCGCTCTGGAAGTGCTGGCTCGCCAACAACTCCGTCGGAGCCAGGAAGGCTCCCTGGTATCCGTCGGCTGTAGCCATCCGGAGAGCAAGTAGCGACACAATCGTTTTACCGCTGCCCACATCGCCTTGCAGCAATCGTTGCATAGCCCATGGCTCTTGCAAATCCCGCGCCACACTCGCCAGCGCCGCGTCCTGATCCGGCGTCAACGCGAACGGGAGAGAGGCCCGCATTTCCGATAGTTTTTCCGGCTCAATCCGGTGGGAACGAATGCGTGGAACCTGGCGAAAATGGCTTCGCAGAAGTTGTAATTCCAGTTGGAAATAAAGAAATTCGAGGTAAATAAACCGGTTTTTCAACAATTCTATTGTCTCTTCGTCATAGGTTTGCGGCACATGAATCCCTTTAACCGCCTGGACCGGCGACGGGAAATCATGCTTTTTCACAATGTAAGGAGGAAGTGGTTCAACGGAGTTTTCGTCGAGGAAGGCGAAGATGTTGTCGATAATCTTGCGCAGTGTTCCGGATTTTAGATTTCCAATGGCCGGGTAGACCGGGATAATTTTTTTTTCGAAGACCTGGTCGAAAACCAACGGATTGACCAACTGGAAGATATCTCCCCTCGTTTCCATTTTACCATAACATAACAGTTCTTTGCCTTTATTTAGCTGGTCTTTGATATAGGGCCGATTAAAAAACACCACCTGCACATCCAGGGACCCCATCACGGCATCGATCCGGAGCACGGACAACCGTCTGCGGTAATTGCGGGATAAATTGTACTTCTGGACCCGGACGCAATACACTTGCTCGCCGGGTTCCACTTCGCGAGCGACCTTCGAAAAATCGATATATTTCAATGGAAAGTGAAACAGCAAATCAAGAACGTTGTAAATTCCGTTTTTCCGCAACAATTGGGTGTATTTATCACCGACCCCTTTGACTGAGCTGATTGGGGAATCGAGTGTCAGAGGCAATTAAATCAATAGAAGAGTGTGATTTTGCGGTATTCGATCTTTACATCTTTCAAGCCCGGCATCAGCGAGAACCAATCGAACATGGATTTTTGCACCTTGAAGTCGGTCTGGGCCGCGGAAAAGGCCTCATCCAGAATTTCCGGCGAAAAGCTAGTGCCGTTGATACGAATACTATCGAATAGGTAACGCATCCGGTAGTTATCGGTCTCCACTTTGCCGCTGAATTCCAGCTCGAAATCCTTCAGAAACTCTGGAACTTTGTTGTATTTTTCCCCGGTCAGCTTTACATTCAAAGACCCGCTAACCAGGTTTTCCTTGTCGAGGATCAATTCGATGAATTTGACTTCGGGAGCATATTTTTTGATGTAAAGCAGATTCAAGTAGGAATTCAACTCATCCTGGGCAAAGGTTATTTTCCTTAGAAAAGGCGCTTTTCGATGATTTTGCGCGATTTTTTTCATGAAACCGTCGATCCTCAACGCTTTCTCCATTGAAAAGTCCGCCGCTCCCAATGAACTTACCAGGATA
>JAHELQ010000748.1 GCA_024644125.1 Candidatus Aminicenantota bacterium
CTTGCTGCGCAACCAAGATTCGTTCTTTCGGATTTTGCTGCCACTGGCAATAATCTTTGTATTGCAGTCCCAATTCCGGTAGGGTTTCTCCCCGGTACAAAGCTAACAATTCCCTGAGAAAGATCTCCTGCGAGGTACCGTCGGAAATGATATGATGGGTCATGATCATGGCGACCCACTCCCCTGCGCTGGTGTTGACCAATCCGGCCTTCAGGAGGGGGGGCTTTCCCAGATCGAAGGGGGTGATGAATCGCCGCACGATCTCTGCTGGATTTTGGCCATCCAGATTCACGATGTCCAGGGAAAAATCCGCCCGGGCATGTATCTTTTGCATCGGCCTGTCCCCCACCAAATGAAATGAGGTACGCAAACTCTCATGCCTCCGGATCATTTCCCGGAAAGCTTCCTGCAACCGCGAAGCATCGAGGATTCCCTTGCAGTCGGCCAACAAGGAAAGATTGTAAGCGGTCGTTGATGGATCCATTTGTTGGAGGAAGAACAGTCTCTTTTGAGCGCTCGCCAATTCATAGTGCTCCAGGTCCGGCGCCACAGGGATTGAATGGAAGGAATCGATTCCGCATTCTTCCAGATACCCGGCGATACCGCGAATGGTAGGATCTTTGAAGATGGATTGCAGGGGGATTTTTTTTCTCAATTCTTTGTGGATACGGGCCACCAATATCGTGGCCTTCAATGAATGTCCGCCTAAGAGGAAGAAGTCGTCGTCGATGCTGATATTGCCCTCTTCCATCCCCAGAACGTCACCCCAAATGGATTGGAGCTGGACGTCGAGGCGGTGTCGCGGCCCGCTGTAACGGTTGCCTTTGAGGAGTTGGGGCTCCGGCAACGCCCGGCGATCCACTTTCCCATTTCGGTTCACAGGAATTTTATCCAATAGGACAAAATATGGGGGGATCATGTGGGACGGTAACTCGCCGGATAAAAAGTCGCGGACATCAGCCACATCCAGGGAAGAACCTGCGCAAGGCACAAGGTACGCCACCAGGTTACATTCATCGTCACCGGTAGAGCGGGCCACCACAACGGCGTCCTCGACTCGGGGGTGCTTGAGGCATTGGTAGCGGATATCCTCCAATTCCACCCGGTATCCGCGAATTTTCACCTGTTGGTCAATTCTACCGGAAACAAGAATATTTCCATCCGGAAGCCACCGCGCCAGATCCCCCGTCCGATACATCCGGCCGCCCTTCAGGAACGGATCGTTCCCATATACGGCTGCTGTAGCCGAGGCATTGTTCAAATACCCCCGCCCCACTCCGGCGCCGCCGATGCACAATTCACCGGGAATCCCGATGGGCGCCGGTTGAAACTGCGGATCCAGGATATAAACGCGACAATGGGGAAGTGGCCGCCCCACCGGCACCCCGCCATCCTCTATCGAGACGAAATTCGCTACATCAAACGCGGCCGCATCCACCGTGCATTCGGTTGGGCCATACACATTGGTTAGAGCCGTCCCTTCACCGTAAACACCGTAAAAACGGCGCACCAATTCACTTCCCAGAACCTCCCCGCCGACCAGAAACCTTCGCACCGGCAATGCATGAGATTCGCAACTGTCCATCTCCGCCAGAAGGGCGAGATGGGCGGGCGTGCAATCGGAGACATCAATTCCATATGTATTGTAAAATTTCAATAATTCCACGGCGTCCCTGCGCACATTTTCAGGCACGATAAACAGGGAATGCCCCAGCAGCAGCGAGGCGAAAATCTGTTTAACCGAGGCGTCGAACACAAACGGCGCCACAAGCGCGATATTGAGAGGCCGTGCATAACGACTATAGATGCGTTCTTGCAAACCATGAACAAGATAGTCTATGTTCCGGTGCTCGATTACCACACCTTTGGGAGTACCGGTGGAACCAGAGGTGTAAATTACATAGGCCGGATCCTCCGGTTTATCAATCGCTTCAATTACAGAATCATCCATTGCTTCTATTATGCCAGGCAGTTCGTCGGTCAAAATCACCTGCCGCCCGGTATAGGAGGCCGGATTGCGGCGACGGTCCACGAACGCGATGCCGGGAATCGTCATTAACACATCGGGATCCGGCAAAAGGTTGGAATTATTTATCGAAGCTTCCACCACCTCCGCGAAGGTGACCTCCCCTTCGCCCAATACCACCAGATCAATATTGCTATCCATCAACGCTTTGTGAAAATCTGTGGTGGCATAGGGCCCGCCCGCCACGACAGGAACTTCCGGTAACCATTGTTTGATAACCGAAACCGTCTGGTGTAAAAAATCCTTAAAAAGACTCAGGGTGCGAACGCCGATCAG
>JAHELQ010000211.1:0-6666 GCA_024644125.1 Candidatus Aminicenantota bacterium
TCGACTCCCGGGTATACCTCGTTGTCTTCGAAATTCCGCCGGCTGATTTCATAAAAATCCTGGAAGGTGGAAGCCAGTGAATACATGCCGTAGTCTCCGGCGTTATCGATGATCGGAGCGCCGGGTTGCGCGTGCAGACGGGCCCAGAACAATTCGCTGAAGCTGGAATAGTTGCCCATGATGCGATCCATCATACGCTTGCTTTGCTCGATATCGTCATAATTGAAATGGGGTAAACCCACGATCAAATTGATAATCAGTTCATTGTTTTCGTATTTTTCGCATTTATCCAGAAAAGCCAGCAACTCATCATCAGTCGGTTGAGGCTTGGCGAGCCCCAGTTTCTGAAGTTCCTTGCGGTGACGCTGGGACAAACTGCACAGATCGACATTCCAGTAGACGTATTTGAACACCCCGTTGACATAGTCTACCAATTCTTCGGTGGGGGGCACCACATTGGTGATGAACAAAAAGTGGTTTTTGAGGTCGATGCCCTCCCAAATATCCTTGCAATAACGGAGCAGCCTCTCGTTATCGAAGTCGTCGAACAAAAATTTCAACGTCGAGGTAAAGGGGATCGCGGCAAGAATATCTTTGCGCACTTCTCCAGGATCCCGCACAAACAGGTTCTTCCGGTTGAATGTCTTGCGCATCGCTCGATTGCAGCCGCCGCAATAAATACAATTGAGCAGGCACCCTCTCTGGGTGTAGATAAAAAATATTCCAAAAAATGGGGCGTACGTGGAGAGCATGATCTCATCCAGATGAGATAGATAGATTTCTCTGGAATTATCCGCGTCGTGAACGTAGGTCATTGGAGATTCGATAATCCGCCCATCCTCTTTGGCCACACAATTGGGGATGTTCTTTTTCCCCTTGCAAATTTCCAGCAACGGCAATTCGCCATCTCCCCGGACCACATAATCGATGAAATCGTACTGGATGACCTCCTGCCAATAATAAGAAGCGGAATTGCCGCCGAGCACGACCTTCGTATCCGGCGAGTATTCCTTCACGATCCGGCAGGTTTCCAGCGTCCGGGCGATATGGAGGAACCATTTCATACTGACAGCCACGATCTTCGGTTTGACAATGGCGAGCAATCGATGGATGTTCTCCCGCAACGATTGCCGTTCCCAATTGGTGTCGCTGAATTGGCAGTAGGCGGAGACGCCATTGCGGACCAGATAGGAGGCCAGATACAATAGCCCGGTGCTGGACAGGCCCGGAGTATCTCCAAAAATTAAAACGTCCGCTTGCCGGGGGGTTTTATCCCTGCTGAGGATGAGATCCAATTGGCCCCTATGGGAATGAGAGGATTGCAGCGGGAAATATCCGGGATCCAATGTCTCGTTGCCGAAGCCAGATTCCTCCCGGATATCGACCAGTTCCAGGAGCTTTTCCTGAAACAACCGTTTTATTATGAAACCAAGCGTTTCTTCGGCGCCGCCAACATGGAACACCTCTTTTTTCCCGAACCTGTTCCCGATCTCCATCACGTCGTCGGCATTCACAGAATAAAGGAGCAGGGGAACACGGGCGCGGCCCAGTAGCCTCAACACATCCCCGGCGGTTCGCTTGCCGTCGAATAGCTTCAGAAGAGCGAATAGATTGTCGTCCACCACGACACTGTTGTGCTGGCGGGTCTTGATTATCTTATATCCGCACCCATCTTCGGAAAATACCACATCGCGAGCCAACAGATAGGGATTCATCTGAAAACAACAATTTCCCATGATATCCCAGGAAATCTCCCGGTCCGGGCTCGCGACCGAAAGACTCTCGAACACATCGCTCAAATCACTCGCCGCCCGAAGCGCCGGAGCCCCGGGTGTTTGTAGGACCTGCTGCAAAAAAAGCCCGGGAATCGTCGCATCCGTCCGATATTGGCGCCGGGGTCCATTCATGCACTGAAGCATCGCCTCCCGTTGCGCCCCGGAATCAAGGAGGATATCCTTCACTCCGGTAGAGGTATTTTCCAACGCCTGCCTGACCGCCAGGATCAAGCGCTTCCCAAAAGCGACCATCGCCGGTTCTGAAAATTTGTTTTTGTTGTAGCGGAGTTCTCCATCGATCTCATCGCCGGCGCCGGTGAGAGCGAGGTAGACATCGGGTTCCATCCGGCGGAGGAGTTTTTGCATAATAGCGGAATCATGGATGGTATCCATGCCAAAAAGTACGCGGGTCAAAGAGGAATCGTCCGTCAGCCCTAAGAGATCGACAAGTTTCGGGAACGGGTAGAATTGATGTTTGTAGCCCTCCACCACGGTTTGTTTCACTGATAAAAGCAGGTCTTTGAAGCTTTGGGCTCCCTCTATATGAGTGCGAAACGCCACCCAATCGTTGTACTCCTGAGGATTGACATTGTAGACAGGACTGGCCACCAGGATGTCCGGTTGCATGGTGTACTTGTACAGGACGATGTCGAGAGCGGTAAGCAGCAATATATAAAGCGAAAGCGGATTCCCCCTACTCATCCTTCGCAACTCGTCACATTCACGACGGGGAAAACCTACCGGAAGCACACCCTCTTCAAATCGTTTCGCTCCCGGTAAATCCGCATGCATATCAACCTTCTGCAAGCCATTTCCCAAATGCCGCAGCCAGAATTCCTTCGCTTCATCAAACCTGTCTAGCGAAACGAGAACAGTCCTTTCCATCATGATGAACTCCCGAAAAAAATATTAAAGATCAAAATCCGCGTTGATATCGGTGGGCAATTGTTGGATCTCTTCTTTTTTTACCGATGCCAGCAGTTTTTTGTATTGATCGTATTCCCCAAGAAACTCCGCCGCCATCCGCCGGATCCCTTCAATCTCGGCAACATCAAAACGTTTGCGTAGAAAATTCTCGCAATACCTGCATTCACTGCAATTATGCCGGCAAAAGCGGTCGTTTTCCACGAAGGGTTTGATATACCCGTCCAGTTTTTTGTTGTCGAGATTCACCTTGAATTTTGTCAAATCGCCAAACATCATCAACAGATCCATGAGGTTGCCCTCATAGGTTTTGTCCAGGTATGCCTTGACGGTTTTCACGGCGTCGCCGCCCTGGATGAACGCGTGGCGCCCCTGGATCTTGAAATAGTTGATGCCGATACCAGTATAGTAATGGAGATCCTCAGGCCGCACCCAGCACAATTTCAGACAGTTGTCGATGGTCTTTAATTGCTGCAGCACACAGCGGTGCTCGTAATAGTTGATACTCACCTGGCTGGTCAAACGGTCCGGGTCGCCGGAGATCATATTATAGTGAAACATCCTGTACATGCAATTCTGATCGCAAATCTGGTTGACAATGATCTCGACTTTTTCGCCGAAAACCTTTCGGATGCTTTTGAGGGCATAAAAATCGCGGTTGATGGATTCGTCCACCACGATCTTATCGACTCCCATGTTCTTGTAAGCCGTGGCCCGGTTGGCGTTGCGGATTTGACAGAGACAGGAGGTCCTGATCTTGAAATCGAGACCGGTGGATTGCACCAACTCCGTGAGCGAGGGGAGTGTCACGGTAATGGACCTGACTCCAGCCTCGAACAATTTGTGCAAATGCTCTTTTGTCACTCTAACGCCATCTTCGGTAAATTCCCGGTTCTGAAAATGAGTGGGATTCAAGGTATAGTTAAAACCGATGCCCCTTGCGCTCGAATATTTTATGTATTCATACAGGTCCAGGAAATCGATCTTTTGCATCTGCCGGACCAACCGGCCGGACGCAAGCACTTTTCCCCTGGTGATACTGCCATAGGTCTCAAGCACCATTCCATCGTCATATTGCCGATTGAGACGTTCATACTCGTCAATGGTCTCTTTTTTAAAATCAGACGGCACACTGTAATAATTCATCTCATGTTCCTCCAACTCGCTTCCACCGTTTAGATATCGAAATCCACCTGCATATCGTCACTGGAGATTTCGATCGTTGAAAGGATTTTTTCTTTTTCCTCCGCCGATATCACGTCGATATCCTTCAACCGTCGTTCCGGGTCGGCGATCACGGCATTCACAATCGCCCGGTAATAACCGATGTACCGTTCGACGGTCTGCGGTTTAAACAAATCCGTGCGATACTCCAGGGAGAAGCCAAGATCATCCTCGCCCTCGACGCCGAACAAGAACATATCGAATTTCGAGATATTGTTTTCCGCCTTGAACGGAACGAGTTTCAACCCTGGAATTTCTATATCCAACAATCCGGCCGGAGCCCCCTTCTGGGTCCACAAACCGAATGTCACATCAAACAACGCGTTCCTGCCGGGATCCCGCTTCTTCACAATTTTCGACACCAGATCCTCGAATTGGTAATCCTGATTTTCAAAAATTTCGATCACTTTTTTCGATAGTAACCGGAAATACTCCCTGAACGTCATCCGGCCTTCTATTTTGTCCCGAAGGGCTAGAGTGTTGAGAAAAACCCCGACAATATCCTCGAGATCCGGATGACCGCGCCCGGCTGTGGTGAGTCCGACGACAATATCTTCCTGGCCGCACAATCTGGCTATCCAGACGTTGAAGATAGTCAACAACAGCATATACGTCGTTGCCGTCTCGGACAATGCCAGTTGCCGCAACGCCAGGGTCACATCCCGGTTCAATTCGAACCGAACGGTGGTTCCGGCGAAACTCTGAACCGCCGGCCTGGGAAAGTCGGTGGGGAGATTCACCTGCGGAATGTCTCCCTTAAACTGTTCGATCCAGTAGGTCTCCTGTGCCCTGATCCGTTCCTGTACCTCGTCTGTCCCCTGCCATTCGGAATAGTCTTTGTATTGCAATCTCAACGGCGGTAATTCTTCTTCGCGGTAAAACGCCATAAAGTCCTTGAGCAAGATTCCGTTCGACACGCCGTCGGTAATGATATGGTGCATATCGATCATCATTAAATATTCATTCTCAGCCATTGCCGTCAGCGCCACGCGAAACAACGGCGCCGTCGAAAGATCGAAATTTCTGACAAACCGCGCGCTCAATTCATCGACAGACGTCCCTCGTCCATCTCCGAATTCGATCGAAAAATCAACGGACTCATGGATGTACTGCACCGGATTTCCCCCGACCAGACCGAATGAAGTACGTAAACTTTCATGCCGCTGAATCAATTTGCGGCAAGACCGCTCAAATAGGTCTTTATCCACCTCGCCAAATATTTTGACCAAAACCGGCATATTGTAATGAGTGTTTCCCTCTTCCATTTGATGAAGGACAAATAGCCGCCGTTGCACCGCTGAAACCGCGTAAAAGTCGCGTTTCCCCAGAGGCTGGATCGCTGAATAACGATCTTTTTCGCATACTTCGATGTAGGCTGCCAATTCCCGTACCGTTGGTCGCGTAAACAGCTCTCCCAACGGAAGCTTCACCTCCAGTTCCTTGTGGATGCGGGCAATCAACATCACGGACTTCAAAGAATGGCCGCCAATCTCGAAAAAATTATGATCGATGCCGATGCGCTCTTCCGGCAATCCTAAAACGCCCGCCCAGATCTCAACCAGTTTTTTCTGGACCGGATTTTGCGGCGCGACATACTCCGCAAGGCCTGCGAATTCTGAGATATCGGGAGCCGGCAACGCGTTGCGGTTGACTTTTCCGCTGGCGGTTAGAGGGAATTCCTCCAAATAAATGTAATAGTTGGGAATCATGTAATCCGGCAATGTTTGCGCTAGAAACGCTTTAATCTCCGGGACTCCTACTTCGCCTTCCGCCGTAAGATAAGCGCATAGATACACATCGTCGCCGTCGTTCCGGTCGATAACCAGTGCGTGGCTAATTTTGTCGTGGCAGAGAAATCTCGCCTCTATCTCTCCCAGCTCGATTCTCAACCCCCGTATCTTCACCTGGTGATCCATGCGCCCGAAAAATTCCACATTGCCGTCCGGCAGGAAACGGGCCAGGTCTCCGCTTTTGTATAGTCGTTCTCCGGCGCAGAAGGGGTTGGGAACAAATTTTTCCGCGGTCAAATCGTCTCTCTTGAAATACCCGCGGGCCAATCCGTCGCCGCCGATGCACAATTCGCCGATGACGCCGATAGGACACAAATCCCCGGCTTTGTCGAGAATATAAATCGTCTCATTGGGCAACGGTTTCCCGATCGGAACGGTTCCGCAATCTGAAAGATGTTCCCGGAAAATTTCGAACGCGCTGGAATCTACGCACGCTTCCGTCGGCCCATAGATGTTGCTGATGGCTGGCGGAGCCATCGGGAATCGTTTGAAAAATTGCTCCGCCAATTTTTTCGGAAACATCTCGCCCGCCACCAGGAAATGTTTCACCGGCAATCTCTCATCGGATCCATCCATTGCCGCCAGAAGCATCCGTTGGTGAGTGGGAGTCCCGTCGGAGATATCGACGCAATATTTTTGGTAGAAATCCAATAAACGGAATCCATCCAGTCGCGCCTCTTCAGGCACCAAAACCAGCGTATGACCTTGAAGTAGCGCTCCTGCCACCTGCTGGACGGAAGCGTCGAATTCGTAAGGAGCCACCAGGCATACCCTCAAGGCCTCCGGGTATTTTTTATAAATCCTCTCGTTCAACCCGGCCACCAGGTTCGCCACGCTCCGGTGCTCCATCATGACGCCCTTGGGCGCGCCGGTGGAGCCGGAGGTATAAATCACGTAACATAAATCCCTCGATGTATTGACATTGCCAGGCGCATCCTCCGGCCATGGAGGAA
>JAHELQ010000211.1:6676-8355 GCA_024644125.1 Candidatus Aminicenantota bacterium
GGGACAGGCGGGTTACCGTTCCGCCCATTTCGCCGAAGAACTCGGAATGCCCCAACAACACCCTTGCATCGCTATCTTCAAGGACATAACGAATCCTGTCTGCCGGATACGTCAAAGACAGAGGCACATACGCGCCGCCCGCCTTCATAATCGCCATCATCCCCGCGATCATTTCGACAGAGCGACGGCACATCAGCCCGACCACATGATCGACAGCCACGCCCGTCTCTCTCAACGACACCGCCAGAGCGTCGCTCAACCTATCAAAATATCCATATGAGACGGTTCTGTCCTCAAACACGGCCGCGGCCCGATCAGGATTGCGGCGCGCTTGCCCGCGAAAAATTTCATGAATGGGATCCTCATTGTGATAGTCCAGGCGTTCGTCGTTAAATGTCTCCAATAATTTTTTCTTTTCCTCGGACGGGATTATGCAGACATCCTGCAACTCTGCATCGACATTGAACAGGGTAACCTTCATCAATTCTTCAAAATGCGCCGCCACCCGCGGCCAGGAAGATCCTTTATACAATGACGCATTATATTTGACGGTGCACTCGATACACTCATCGCACCGGTTGAACGACCAGACAACCGCGGGCGCCGCAGAATCAAGATAACGGCCGTCCTGAATATTCTCGAGAACGATTCCTATATCGAACAGAGGAAATTCTTCGGTTGAATACGATAAATTCAAATCGAATAGCAGCGACTTGATTGGGTAATTCTGGTGAGCCACGGCTTCGTCCATGACCTGCTTGGCCTGGAAAAGCATTGTCTTGAATGTGGAGCCGTTCGTCACATTCAACCGCAAAGGCAGGATGGTATTGACGAAATTACCGTCCTGTTCCTGTTTGTAAATCGAGGAGCCAATCAACACGTCGGGCCGGCCTGAATATTTCGCCAGGAGCATCGCCAATTCCGTCGCCAATATGATATGCAGGCGAACATCCGATCCGTTCACAATCCACATCAGACGCGAGAACAGTTCGCCACCGATGGTATATCGATATTCTTCCATCTGACGCCTTGGGGCATCGGTTTTGGGAAAATCATAAAAAAAGACACTCTTCTCCAGCTCGCCGGATAATGTTTCGAGCCAGAACTCCCTCTCTTTTTTGAATTGTCCGGCAGCCAGATGACTCAAATCCGAATCATTAAGATGATCCATAAAAAACCTCCCTGGAATTTCCTGAATTTAAAACATAAAATCGCCGTCATCTTTCGGCGTAGACCGGGCCAATACCAACGCTTTCACATTGCCGCGATCGTCGATCCAATCTCCGTTGTTCTGAAAATCCACCACCGGCGGCGGCGCATTGTCATGCAGGCGTTTCCACCGCATATCGGCTTCATACAACTCTTTTAGCGAATATGGATTCGGAATGCCCAATTTCCGGCAATGCATGACAAACCGGCTGACCCGTTGGAAGATCACTTCCCGGGACGGTTCGCCTTGCACTCCCCATTTTTGCACCATCAGCATATCGCGAAATTTTTCCGGATATACCAATTCCCGTTTGTCGGCCCATTGATTGGAGGCCGATTGACCGGCATAGTAATAATTGAAGTATTCGCACTCCGCTTCCCAGATATCGTTGCGGCAATCGGCGATAAAATCCAGCGTTTGTTGGAAATCCTCTTCCGTTTCTCCCGGGTGGCCGATAAGCCAGTATGTG
>JAHELQ010000212.1 GCA_024644125.1 Candidatus Aminicenantota bacterium
CCGTAGATATTGACCACCCGCTGGGCGCCGAAAGTCTCCCGCAGTCCCGATAGAAGCTCCAGATCAAAGGCTTCCCCCCCCACCAACAACCAGCGGAAACCATATTGTCCTTTGTCGAGATTCTTGAGCAATGCCTTCATGAAGGCGGGAACAATGTTTACCATATCGACACCGTGAACGCGTAAGAGCGGCCATAGACGGAGGGCGTCTTTTTTGATCTCGTCGTCCACCAACAGCACGGAACCGCCGCTGGTCAGCGGCAGGCAGAAGTGCATCACCGAGACGTCGAAAGTCACGGCCGCGAGCATTATATAACGAAACGTTTCATCCAACTGGAAGCGTTCTCTCAAGGCGCCAATTTGGTGACCGAGGGCTCGGTGGTCCACTATAACGCCTTTTGGGCGGCCGGTGGAGCCGGAGGTGTAAATCACGTAGGCCGGGTCGTCGCCTGACGCCACTGATTCCATACCCGAGGGTATCGCCATCATCCGCTCGTTCGCCTGGTCGAGGAGAAAAATCTCACGGTTGCGAGGCCTGCGGCCGGGAGCTGCGAACGCCAGACCGGGGATCCGGCGCAACACTTCCAACGGCGGCGTTTTGCGGTTGTGTACCAACATCTCTTTTATTAGATGGTTGAAGGTGAGCTCGCCCTCGCCCAGTACCGCCATGTCGATATTTCCGTCCAGAAGCATGGTGTCGGCGCTGCTGGTGGCGTAGGGTCCGCCTGCCACCAGCAACGACTCCACACCCCATTGCCTTATTAAGGATATGGCTTTATGGAAAAAGTCCTTGTAAAAACTCAATGTCCGCACACCGATCAGGTGGGGAGAATACTCTTCCACCAGCGTCCGTAACGCGTCAAAATCATCGAAGTCGATGCGGGACTTGGCTACCTTCACTTCCACCTGTTCCCCGAACTCCCGTCGCGCATGTGTGCCGAGGTATAACAGCCCCAGGGGCGGTTCAACCACATCGTAAATCATATTGCATTCATGCGAAAAATATTGCGATAGATCCAGCAATAAAATCCGTAGCGGTCGCGGCCCGGGGACAGGTCCGGTAAAATGACTGCGGATTTTTTTGTCGAGCTCCGGCGCCATGCCGTAATTTTCCGGCAAGAACTCACCCGGAACTTCGTCGCGGGACAGGCCCGCATAGGAAAGCAGATCCTCGAAGCAACCGATATCCACCGGCAGGTAGGAATTATACTTTTGCACCAGTTCATCTTCGGTGAGGGCTTTCATCTGGTATGGGATTACCGCCTTCAACCGCTCCGGCAGCATAAAATATTGATTGACAAATTCCGCCTGGTAACGGCGGGTGAATTGATGGTCAAAGGGCAGGGTCTCGGGAAGCTCGTGATACCCCAGGCCGGCTGAACGCAAAATCGCTTCCCGGCTGACGCCCTGCTCCATGGCGATAGCGGCCATATCGGTGTTGGGATAAATCTTGAGCACATGCATATATGGGAAATGAACCCAATGAAGGCTTTTGATGAACTCCAACGACGCCTGCGCCTCCTCTTCGGTCTCGCCGGGAAAACCGTGTAAAATCTGGCATTCCAGAATCACATGGGGATACTTTTCCATGATATATTCAAGATTTTCCCGCAACCGGTCCACATTGAGATTTTTGCGGATCAATTTTTGCAAGCGGGGCGACGAGGTTTCGAGCGCCAGATCCATAGTCACAGTGCCGGCTTCCACCATCAAATCGATGTAATCTTTGCTGAGTATGTCGCCGCGGATGCCGTTGGGATAATGGAGTTGCACCTTCATGCCGTTATCGATCAACATGCGGTAGAGCTTCGAACTCTCTTTGACATTGATGTTGGGCAGGTCGTCCACAAAGCCGAATCGCCGCACCCCCATGTCGTAGTAGAGCTTCATCTCTTCGAAGATGCTTTCGGCGGAGCGGTTGATATATTTGTCTTTCCAGATCTTGAAACAATAGGCGCAATGAAACGCGCAGCCGCGGCTGAATTGCAGGATCATGCTGTTTTTCACCATGGCCTGGGCGATATAGGGCCGGTACCGTTCATACTGAATGAGCGAGCGATCGGGAATTTGCAGCGAGTCGAGATCGGTCTCTTGTGGCCTGGGAGCGGTCCGTTCCACAACGACTACGCCGTTGTCCATCAATTGCAGCGGGATATAGGGCACTCTCTGAATTTGGTCGCTCCGGCTCACCAATACAATGGCGCCGCTGTCGGTCAACAATTCCGTCACCCGGTTTGGGGGGTAGGATGGATCGAGGGGCAAATACGCGCCGCCCGCCTTCCATACCGAAAGAACGGCGACGACAAAATCAAAGCCCGGCGGCAGCAAGATGGCGGTTATTGTTCCTGGCGCCACCCCTTTTTTTTGAAGAATCCGGGCCATCTTGCCCGCCCGAAGGTCCAACTCGCCGAAAGAGAGGGCGCTCCGCCCCTCGTCGTCAAACAGAGCCACCCTGTCCGGTTTGGCCCGCACCTGGGCTTCGAAGAGGCCAATCACCGTCTCTCGATGCAGAACGTCATCGGTCCCTCCAGCCAGAAGCCTCGCGATCTCATCCTTCTCCAGAAGAGGCAAATCTCTGACAGGAACCTCCATATGATCGAGACACACACGAACCAACCGGCAATACCGCGAAAGCCACATCGCTGACGTCTCCTTATCATAGAGGCCGGAATCGACAGTGAGGGTTACCGGGAGGCCGCTCTCATTGCGACGGAAGAGCATTTGCCATTGCGTGTTTTTCAGGGGCAATCCGTCTATTTGATGCAGGTTCTCCATCGCCAGGACAATATGTTCCGCATACTGGAACTGCTCACAGGACGTCCCCATTTTTTTGAAGACCAGGTCGAGCGGATATTCCTGGTTTTTATACGCTTCCAGTGCCTGCTTCCGGGTCTTGACCAGGATCTCTTTATACGAATCGCCGGTATCCATTCTGTCGCGCATGAGCACCAGTTCGTTATACACAGGCGAATCGTCTCCATCAGCCTCCACAATCAGGGGCGGAGTGGCCAGCAGTATGCCTTCGTCGCGCGTATAGCGTGAGAGGAATACCTCGAACGCAGCGGTCAACATTACGAAAACCGTCAAATCCTGCCCCCTGGCAACTTTCAACAATTTGTCAGCCGCTTCAGGCGCTATGTTTTCTTCTATATCGATCCGTTCTCCATTTGCCCGGCCCGCAGGCTTCATCGGGAGCCCCGGAGGAACCAATTCCCCGCTCAACACCTCCCGCCAATATGTCAGTTGGCCGGAAAAGGCCTCGCCATTAAAGATCGCTTCGCGGTACTTCAGTTGTGTCATAGCCAATTCTCCTTAAAAATCAAAATCAACCTCCAATTGTTCCAATTGTTCTTTTTTAGAGCGGAACAACCTCTCTTTTTCTTCTGCAGAAAACATCTGAATTGCCTCGATGCGTATCTCCGGATTTTTGACCGCCTGGGAGGCGACGGCGATAAAGTGTCGAGCCATGGCTTCGATGGTTTCCCGCTTGAACAAGCGGGTGCAATACATCAGTTTGAAACTCAATACCTCCCGCTCGTACACATACATCACCAAATCGAAAGGCGTGGTCGTGCCCTCGAATTGAAATGGCTTGAATGTCACATCGCGGATCCCCTCTTGCCGGCCGCCGGCATCCACATTGGCAACCGCCAGCATGACATCGAACAACATATTGCGGCTGGCGTCCCGTAGAATCCCCAGGCGCTCTACCAGTTGCTCGAATTGGAAGTCCTGATTTTCAAACGCTTTGAGTGTCCGGTCACCGACATCTTCCAAAAACTCGCGGAACGAAATCCCGCCTGATGGGTGGTTGCGCAACGCCAGAGTATTGACAAACATGCCGATCAAACTCTCGAGATCCACATGGGGGCGGCCGGCGGTGGGGGTGCCGACGATGATGTCGTCCTGCCCGGAATATTTTGACAGCAGCACATTGAAGAGGGCCAGCATCACAATAAAAAGAGTTGTGCCGCTCTCCAGCGCCAATTCGGAAATCTGGCCGGATAATTCGGGAGAGCATTCAAACATCAGATGCTCTCCTTCATAGCTCTGCATCGCGGGACGTGGAAAATCGACCGGCAAAGCCAGCTTCGGTAATTCCCCGCTAAAGGTTTCCCGCCAGAAATCCTCCTGCGCCGAAATCCCGGTGGAAGCGAACAATCGCTGCTGCCAGTAGGCGAAATCGCGATATTGCAACCGCAGCGGTGGTAGTGGAATCCGGTTGTATAGCTCCACAAACTCCTTCATTAAAATGATGGAGGAGATACCGTCGCTGATGATATGATGAATATCGAAAAGGATGGCGAATTGCCCGTCCGTGAGCGTTGCCAGCCCAACGCGGAATAGCGGGGGCCGTCCCAGATCAAAAGGACGGATGAATTGAGCCACAGTATCCGGCAATTGTTCGAGGCAAGCTTCCATGTGAGCTATATCCACAATCGCTTGCCGATGCACCCGTTGCACCGGTTGATCTCCCATCAAGTGAAAAGATGTGCGCAATGTTTCATGACGCCCGGTCAACGCCTCGATTGTCTCCCGGA
Source organism: Candidatus Aminicenantota bacterium (assembly GCA_024644125.1). GTDB lineage: Bacteria > Acidobacteriota > Aminicenantia > UBA2199 > UBA2199 > JAHELQ01. The sequence continues at coordinate 4,541 of JAHELQ010000212.1, forward strand.
AACGGCGGAGATCGAGCTTCCCCTCCGCCAGCATCACTTCCGGCGAATTATCGCTGGTATCCGCGGTTTTTAACTGGCTGACCAAAAACATCCGTTTTTGCGCCGAGGAGAGAGGGTAATACTCCCGGAGCTCTCCCGGTTGGATAGAGGCGTAGCGGGATTCTTCGGCTCCTTTGATAAATTCCGCCAATTGCCGGATGGTAGGGCGGCGGAACACTTCGACAATTGGAACCTTTACATCGAGGGCTCTGTGGATACGCGACACCAGTACCGTTACCTTGAGAGAGTGGCCTCCCAATTCGAAAAAATTACTGTCGATATCGATCAGCCGTCGTTCGGCATCGAGAATTTCAGCCCACAAGCCCTGAAGTTCCAGTTCGACGGCGTCCCGGGGCAAACTAGCGGGCGAGAAGGCTTCGCCCATTCGCGGCTCCGGCAAGGCCTTGCGGTCCACTTTGCCGTTAGGATTCAGAGGAAGCGCATCGAGGGGCACAAAGAAGGAGGGGATCATATACCCAGGCAACCGGTCAGCCAAAAAATCTTTGACCTCCGGGACATGTATATCTCCGCCATCCGCCGGGACCACATAGGCGCAAAGATACTTCTTGCCGTCTGCTCCCTCCCGGTCGATTACCACCGTCTCTTTTACCGAGTCGTGGCCGACCAGCAGATTTTCGATCTCTCCCAATTCGATTCTGAAGCCGCGAATCTTCACTTGATAGTCGATACGGCCAAAAAAATCGATGGCGCCGTCTTCGCGCCACGCGCCCAGGTCGCCTGTCTTGTAAAGCCTGACGCCCGGTTGCGACGCGAAGGGATCTTCCATAAAAACCTGTTGCGTGCGCTCCGGGTCGAACAAATACCCGCGCCCCACTCCCACGCCGGAGACACATATCTCTCCCTTCATACCAACCGGGCAAATATTCATGTACCGGTCCACAATATAGATTGTCAGGTTTTGCAACGGGAATCCCACCGGCACCCGCCGGCTTTGGGTCGGGGCATTCATGATATAGTGCGTAATGTCATCGGAAGCTTCGGTAGGGCCATAGGCGTTGACCACCGGAATCGCCGGATAGGCATCGAACCATTGTCGCAAGAGGGCGGGCTTCACCTCTTCTCCGGTCACCATCAAATACTCCATTGGTAAAAACTCCCGCCGGCGGGCTGCCGCGGTATCGAGCAACACTGAAAGATAAGAGGGCACTACCTCGAGGACAGTCAATCGCTGATCGATAGCCCGCTGCAATAACAGTTCCGGCTCCAGAACCACGGTTTCAGGAAAAACGATGGTTCTGCCCCCCGCCACCAGAGCCACAAAAAATTGCCAGACAGAAATATCGAAGGTATGGGAGGCGTTCTGAGCGATAATGGAGGAAGCGCTCAATCCCAAATCGTCGATTTTGGCCTGCATGTGGTTCATCATTCCGATATGTTCCACCATAGCTCCTTTCGGTTTGCCGGTGGACCCAGAGGTATAGATCACATAAGCCAGGCTGTGAGGCTTAACGGCATTGCCATCGGCCGCTCTGCAATTACCGTCCTCTTGACGCCAGTCAACATCATCTGGATTTAGTACCTGTCCCCTATAGAGGGCATATCCCCTGGATATCAGCACCGGGCTCCGGGAATCTTCAAGAATCCCCGCCACTCTCGTTTCCGGGTAATTGGTATCAATGGGGATATAGGCGCCGCCGGCTTTCCACACCGCCAGGATCGCTTCGGCCATGCCCGCCGACCTCTCCATCAACACTCCGACAGTCACATCCTCGCCGACTCCCAACCGGCGCAACTCAAGAGCCAGGACTTCGGACCGGCGGTCCAGCTCGCCATAGGTGACGGCGGATACATGGAGGCCTCCGTCATCCACCAACGCCACACAATCGGGTTTTGAACGGGCATGGTCTTCGATCAAACGATACACGGTCGTATGCTGGGGAAACTCACGCCGCTTATTGTTGAACCGATCGACAATCTGCTTGCGTTCTTCTTCCCGCAGCAAGGAAATTCGCCTTACTTTCAGGCGGCGATCCGCTAGAATTTGCTCAAAAATCATCGGGAAATGATCCAGCACCCGTTGGAGAAAGCGCCGCGAATAGACGGATTCGTTAAAATCGAACCTGATCATCAGTTTTTCACCCGCGCCTATGGTTAGATTTAAGTCATAATTGGTTTGTTCAAAGGTCTGAACCTCAACCGGCTCATCTTTTTTTTGATTTTCCGTCTCGATTTGCTCTTCCAGGAGTCCCGCCACCTGCTGAGCGATGGGGAAATTCTGGAATTCAACGATGTGATCCAGTAAATGTCGCCTCAACGGCGAGGCTGCCTGAATATCCGCCAACGGGAAATAATGATGCGCCTCTGCCACCAACGCTTGCGTTTGAATCTCAGCCATCAACTCATCGAACGTCGTCTCGCCGTGGAAGCGCACCCTGACCGGAACCGTATTGATAAACAAACCTACCATGGTCTCCACACCCGGAACGCTGGACGGCCGTCCAGAAACTACGGCTCCGAACACCACATCCTCACGGTTATTATAACGGCCCAGGACAATTCCCCATACCGCTTGCGCCAATGTATTGAGGGTCGCCTTCCGAAATGCGGCGAATTTTTTCAAGAGCGCCGTGGCGTCCGCGTCCAATTGAAGACTGACCTCGCTCACCCGGTACCCTTCCTCCCCGGCTGACACCGCCACATCTCCCGGCAAACCCGCCGCTTCGTCATACCCTTCCAGATATTGTCGCCAATATCGCTCGGACTCCTGGCGGTCCTGACACTCCAGCCAGTGAATGTAAGTCCGGTAGGGAGCCTGGGCTTCCAGTTCCGGTAAGGCGCCATGAAGGCCATGATTGTATAGATGGAAAAAATCCCTCATCAGAATACCGCTACACCAACCGTCCATCAAAATATGATGAAAACTCCAGACAAATTCAAATAGCCTGTCCCCCAACCGCAACACCGCCAGGCGCATCAGAGGATCTTCTTCCAACCGGAACGAGCGCTCGCGGTCTTGAAGTTTGAATGCCGAGGCCGCTTCGGTGGGCGTCAGCCCATCCTGGTCATTCCCCAGATCATTGAATACAAACTCGGCGGGCCGGTCTTTGACGACAATCTGAAGCGGCCGCTCGCGGTCCCCTGCGATAAAAGCCGTGCGCAGGACTTCATAGTGCTTGAACAACCGCCCCCAACACTCCGCGATGAGTTCGACGGAGAAATCCCCATGCAGCCGGTACGACATTTGCTCGAAATAGACCGGTTCATCGCCGGCCGCCAACGAATGAAAGAGCATCCCCTCTTGCATCGGGGACAGGGGATAGATGTCTTCGATGTTCCATCGCTCCGACAACTCATCCAGCTCTTCGACGGACATTTCTTCGAGGCTAAAATCCGAGGGCGTGTAGCGGCGTTTTTCTTGCCTACAGCAAAAATCGATCACTTGCAGCAGCGCTTCTTCGAATACCCCGGACAGTCGTTTCATCGTTTCCGCCCGGTATCTCCGGCTTCCATAGGTAAGTGATACACTCAGACGCCCTCCGCTCACCATTCCCGAAACATCGATGTCAAACTGCCGCTCCTGCCGGAGGCTTTGCATCCGGCCGGGCGATTCCTCCGCTACCTGGAACAATTCCCCCGTAACATCGCTGTCAAACTGCCCCAGGTAATTGAAGCTTACCTGCGGCCGATGCGCTAGATCGATACCTTCGATCATCGATGGATCCGCGCAATACTTCAATATACCGTAGCCGACGCCCCGATTTGGAATACGGTGCAGCGATTCTTTGATATCGCGGATGTGACGATAG
>JAHELQ010000213.1 GCA_024644125.1 Candidatus Aminicenantota bacterium
TGCGCAATTTACGAAAAGGTTGACAAACGGATGCCCAGGTGATAATTATTAATTTCACATCCTAACAAAGGAGGCGTTAAATGAAAAAACATTTAAGCTTGTTGTGCATTTTCCTGATTCTAATCTTCGCTTTCTCAAGTTGTAACAAAACACCCAAAGAAATGAAGGCCGGAGATGTACAGAAATTGTTGCAAAAATTGAACACCAACCCATTTGGAATCAAAATCCAGGCAAAAGACAAGAATATATCGACCCGCATGGCGGAATTGGAGGATGATTGCGATGGTTTTGTGATTACTTTAACGAATCCGGATTTCACGTTTGATACATCGGCTATGATCGAGCTATATCCGGTTATGAAAAAAATAGTCATTCCATTTCAGATGAAGGAGATGACGCTATCTTATGATTATCCTAAAAAGAAGTTGGGTCTTTTATCCTTCAATGAATGGACCATGGAGTTGAATTTACTCGACCTCGTGGATGCAGATGAGAAGAAGGGAGGGGAAGGTGTCAATCCCAGCTCGGCGACAGTGAAGTTTTCCACTGAAAAGATGGAAATGAAGAATTATAATATCTCCGCTTTACTGAACTCCGGGGAGAAAACCGCGAAAGATTTTCTCCTTCAGCTTTGGGAAGATAATCCCAACGCTCATTCCATCGCATCGAATATGGAATTGAAGATGGCGCTCGAAAAGGGAGCCAATGATAAGATCGAATTTTCGCTGACATCCGAACGGCTTGAAGGACACCAGACAATGCGTTCCGATTTTTTCACCTCGTGGTTTACCGGTCAATTAACCGCGGAGAAAGCGGAGCGGTTGATGGCAGGCGGCATGCCGATGTTCCACACATACGGGAAGTTGTTGAATTCAAATTTTTTCGTATCGGCGATGGGCAAAGAGGTGGCGGTGGGGAATCTCTGGCAGTTGGATTTCGCGAATTTCCTCAAACCGGACGAGCAGGGGAAATTTTTCCAGTATGGATTTTTCTACAACGTCAAACAATTGCGTTCCGCGATCCCGGCTCTGGGCGGGATGGAACAATTGCTCGCCAATTTCAAAGAGTTGAACCTCAATTTTATTATCGAGCATCTGACTCCCGAGGTGGTGGCGGAATATATGAATATTGCAGCCATCAATTTTTCCGACAAATATAAGGATAAAGAGGCTCGTGAACAGGCGCTCGCCTTAAAATTAATGGAATTCGCTCCGAAAATGTTTGCTTCCAGGCCCATCTTCAAGCTTACTGTTCTCCCTTTCAGGAGTCATTTCGGAGAATTGAACCTCGACAGTAGCTTCCAGTTCATCGATGCCGGGTGGCCGCAGGGAAAGGCTACGGTAAGGGTGAAAGATATGGATAAGGTGGCTTCCAATATCAAGGAAGATGACTTTATCGAAGACGCTTTCAAGAAAAAATTAATTTTAATTTTGAACGAGTATTTCCTGCCGGACCCGAAGAATACAGGGGTTTTGACGTTTGAAATAGAATCCGGGAAGCCGGGACAATTAATTCTTAATGGAAAACCCTTGAAAAAATAATTCTAACTATCTATAATGAATATTCGGCAAGCGGATACTCCGCTTGCCGGCTCTCGCATTACTTTTCAGACAGTTTATGGTTACAAGAAAGCGAAGACAATTTAAACGTTAGTAAGGAGAATGTATCATGCGGGCAAAAGTAACTAGTAAAAAATTATGTCTTAACAAGAGTACGGTCAATTGTCTCTCCGATGGAACACTCAGCCAGCTCCTTGGAGGGGACGGGGATAAAAGAGCCCTTAGAACCCGTTACACTGCTTGCAACGAGATCGGAGGAAACTTCGTGTTTTCCGGACTGTCTTATTGCAATGATTGTGAGTAATACCTGATCTCTTTTTACGATTCACCGGTTTGAATTTAAAATCTGTGAATGATCTCTCTAACATTTGCTGGAAAATCCCGGGTCGCGCCCTTTAGGATTTTTTAACACTGGTTTAAGTATTTTTTTTAGTGTGTGTAGTGTGTTTATAAAGGAGGAAGATTTATGCAAACGAAAAAAACTAACAAAAAGCTATCCTTGAAGAAGGTTTCGGTTAGTCGTTTATCCGATGGAACAATGGACAGGCTCCATGGTGGAGTATTGGGAGCCGATGCCCTAAGGACCAGGTACACAGCATGTAATTATGAGGAACGGAAAGCTATTGTATTTACCGGATTTTCCTCAGTAGACGCCTGTGTGTCTAAATGTCCCGGCTGCATTGAAGGTTAATTCCTTTATAGACCGCAGACGGCGTTCTGCGGTTCTTACCGATATTTTTTTTCATGCGCAAAAAGGAACTTATTATAAAAGGTTTAATGGAGGAGTATATTGATTCGTAAGAAGTTTTTTAAAAAATTGTCCTTGAAAAAATCAACCATCAGCAATTTAAACCATTCCCAAATGACAATGGTCAAAGGCGGTGATGTAAAACCTATGCCGGCGTCTGTTTCCGGCGGATGTTATACTTGTACCGGCCCCGAATGCATCAAGGTCGAGGAACTTTAGCCCTGAATATTTCATGAAGGGTATCCCGCGCGTCGCAGTGGGATACCCTTTCGACGCTCCGGCTTTCCCGATATTCCTTCTTGTGCCGTGAGGTTAAATGGTGTATAATCACAAATCATGAAACCGTACTTAATTTTATTCATATCCTGGTTGTTCCCCGGCGCCGGACACATAATGCAAAAAAAATATGTGAAGGGCATTGTGTTTTTTGTTGGGATTGTACTTCTTCTTGCCCTTGGATTGGTTATGGAGGGGAAGTTCTATTCCACCAAGCCGTTTCATCCGTTGATGGTTTTGGGATTCCTTGGCGATCTCGGCAATGGGATTTTTTATTTCATCATCAAATTATCGGGTTTGGGCAAGGGGAATATCGAAGCTGTCACATTCCATTATGGGACCACTTATCTAGTAACCGCCGGGCTTATCAATTATCTTGTAGCCCTGAATGCCTTTGATATCGCCAGGGGGAAAAGAAAATGATCAATTTTTTCAAGAGCCATTTTATTTCGATGTTGGTTTACGCGTTGATCGTATCCGTTATTCTGGCGTTTATCAAATACGATGATAAGAAAGCCATTTTGCGCTATTGGATCAGATTATTCCTTTATATGGTATTTGGTGTGATAGCGTTCAGTTGGTTTATGTATCTGGTATAAGACCCTATCACACCCCCCCTTTCTTTACAGGGGTTGTATCCACCAGGATTTTGTCTGATTTTGATTTCCTGGTGGATGTTGGCTGCCGGTTGTATCTAAGAGATTTCCTTAGAATGAAATTCCAAGGCCGCCCATCAAAGCGATTCCGTTTAATTTCCTTTCTTCCAGGTAAATGAAGCCGTTACCGTCGTTGACAATATTTTCTTCGGGGGCGATATTCAAGAACAGGTATTTCCCTTTGAGATCTATGAAAATGGAGTTGGTGAAGTAGAATTTCAAACCGCCTTCGGCAAAAAAACCGACTTCTTTGGCGCTGAACGTATTGGTGGCATTGCCGATCGATACCTCTTCCTTGACATCATAATAACCCGCGCCGATACCGATGTAGGGGATGAATTTTCCACTAGTGAGATAGAAACGCATGCCGGCTTCGATAGGCATAATTGTCAATTTTACCGTTTCTTGAGTCAGCGTTGTTTCACCATTGACCGAGAGATAATCTGTGTGTAGAAACACGGCGACTGAATTCCCGAGCTTGTAAGAGAGATCAAGGCCATAGGCTAGATTATTTTTACCGAAGACCCTTTCGTACATTTTTTCTGGGATACTACGGATACCGGCGCTGACCGTAATGGAAAATTTTCCGAATTGCGGTTCATCTGTTACCTGGTCGTCCGCTCTTAGAAATCCAGGGATTGCTAACACACCTACCAACAAGAATACTAACATGACTTCTGATTTTTTCATCCTGCCTCCTGATCGCTCGACATGATCTTTAATTTGCAAAATCTAAAATCGTATGATAGCATTTATGGAAAAAAAATGCAATCACACTTTATATGCGGCTTCTTACGTCTGAAGGCAAAAAATAAGGGTAAAAAATGATGACGGACTATGTGTTTTTGGTAGTTGGTTTTGCACTGGGTGGCGCCGCCGCCTGGTTGTTCACATGGAAAAGTAAGCATGACCTGGCCGAGAGCGCAACGTTCAAATACAGTACGGAAATTGCCTTGCTGAGGGAACGGATTACCGAGCGGGACCGTGATATTTTGCATCTGCAATCTGTGGAACTGCAATCCAGGACGGATTTGGACACAAAAAACAGCGAGATTATGTCGTTGCGCGAGCAGTTGGCGTCGTTGCACGCCCAATTGCGGGGGCAGCAAAAATCGGAAGCCGAGAAGTTGGCTCTCCTGGAGGATGCGAAGCTGCGGCTCCTGGATTCGTTTAAAGCCCTTTCATTGGAGGCTCTCAAAAACAATAACCAGACCTTCCTCGATCTTGCCAATCAAAAACTGGAAAATTTCCGCGAAAACACGCGGGAAGAGATCGAGTTGCGCAAACAGGCGGTGGATCAATTGATAAAACCGATCAAAGACTCCCTCGACCAGGTGGACCGCCGCATGTATGAAGTGGAAAAAGAGCGGCATATGGCATATGCCGGTTTGATTGAACAGGTCAGGTTGATGGCGGAATCGCAAAAACACCTCCAGGGCGAGACCTCGCGCCTTGTCCGGGCCCTCCAGAATCCTACGGTTAGGGGGCGTTGGGGTGAAGTGCAATTGAAGCGCGTGGTGGAGCTGGCAGGGATGCTGGAATATTGCGATTTTACTCAACAGAAATCCAGTCAGGCGGAGGAGGGGATGATCCGGCCGGATATGATTGTGTATTTGCCTAATGAGAAACTAATCGTCGTGGATGCCAAAGCGCCGTTGAAGGCCTATCTCGATTCCCTGGACGCGCAATCGGAGGAGAAGCGGGAGGAGATGATCAAGGTCCATGCGGACCACATCCGGCGGCATCTGGCACAATTGAGCGGTAAACGGTATTGGTCTCAATTTGAGCGGACTCCGGAGTTTGTCATCATGTTTCTTCCGGGCGAGAGTTTTTTCAGCGCCGCGTTAAAGTCCGCCCCGGAATTGATTGAATATGGCGTGGAACGACGGGTGATTCTGGCGACGCCAACGACGTTGATAGCATTGCTCAAGGCTGTTGCCTACGGGTGGAAGCAGGAGAAGGTGGCCCACAACGCCGAAAAAATCAGTCAGTTGGGTAGGGAACTTTATGAGCGCATCCTCACGCTGGCTGTCCATTTCAATGAGATAAAAAGCGGATTGGAAAAAGCTGTCTCTTCATACAACAAGGCTGTAGGTTCTTTAGAGAGTCGGGTTCTGGTGTCGGCCCGGAGATTCGAAGATCTGGGGATTTCGGTTGGGAAAGATGGCGACAGCACATCTCCGATTGATTCTTCGTTGCGGGAGATAAAACAAATTCCATGATCCTGGGAGGGGGAATTTAAAATTTCCCCCCTGGAATATGTTGCATTAACCCTAAAAATTTTATATAACGATTCTTGGAGGAATCATGATAGATTACGAACAATTTTTTTCCAGTAGTGCGAAACGAATGAAAGCGTCCGAAATCAGGGAGCTGTTGAAATTGACCCGTCAGCCCGGCATTATTTCCTTTGCCGGCGGTTTGCCCGCTCCCGATTTGTTTCCGGTGGAGGAAATAAAAGAGCTCTCGCAGTTGATTCTAGACCGGGAAGGGACGGTTGCCTTACAATATGGCCCTACCGAGGGTGACATGGTTTTGCGGGAAGAACTCCTGAAACTCTCCCAAAAAGAGGGAGTTGATATTTCGCTCGATCAATTGGTGATCATTACTTCCTCCCAACAGGGATTGGATTTAGTGGGCAAGGTATTTGTCGATCCCGGAGATATTATTATTACGGGAAATCCGACGTATGTAGGAGGCATCCAGGCGTTCAACTCTTATGGCGCCAAAATGATCGGTATCGAGTTGGATGATGAAGGGATGAATATCACATTGTTGGAGGAGGAGCTTGCCAGGCTCGCCGAAGATGGTAAAAAACCTCGGTTTATATATGTCGTTCCCGATTTTCAGAATCCCTCCGGTCTTACCATGGGGTTGGGAAGGCGGAAACAATTGATCGACGTGGCGGAACGCTATGATCTGATAATTATCGAGGATTCCCCGTACAGGCAATTGCGCTTTGAAGGGGAACCGGAACCTCCGCTTATCAGTTTGAATCCCGACCGTGTACTGGCCCTCTATACCTTCAGTAAAATTTTGCTTCCGGGTTTCCGCCTTGGCTGGATGGCCGGACCCAGGCGTTTAATCCAGAAATTGGTCATTGCCAAACAGGCAGTGGATCTGTGCTCTCCTCCCTACAACCAGGCGATTCTTGGCGAGTATATCAAACGCGGTCTACTCGAAAAACAGATTACGAAAATTGTCGCCGCTTATCGTGACAAGCGTGATTTTATGCTGGCAAAGCTGGAAGAATATATGCCGAAAATGGACGGCCTCAAGTGGACACATCCGAAGGGAGGTCTATTTCTCTGGCTAACCCTGCCCAAACATATGGATACTACCGTGATGTTTCCTAAAGCGATCGAGAAAAAGGTCGCTTATGTAGTGGGGCGCGCATTTTACCCCAATGACGGCGGACATAATGCGATGAGGATCAATTTCTCTTACGCTTCAAAAGATGAAATTGATCAGGGTATACAGCGCCTGGCTGAACTTGTAAAAGAAGCCTGATCGAGGTTTGCTGTAGAAAGACCGGTCAGTGATGGCATGGCCGCGCTGACCGGTTTGATATTCAACTGGATTCACCGTTCTCTTTTTCTTCTTTCTTTTGTTCGTCCGGTTTCTTTTTTCCCGGAGATTCTTTTGTAAAGTTCAGGATAATGGAAGAGGTAACCACCTGGCTTTGCTGGCTGGAGACCTTGAATTTGATTTCGATTCTGGTCCCACGTTTTTCGATTGTCTCGTTATCAACCTCCCACGAAAGTTCGCCAGTTTCCTGGTTTAATTGTATCCCGGCATTGAGCGGCTCGAGCAATTCGTACGTCATGGCGTTGTCTTCCGATTCAATGTTCTCGCCGATGGAGGGATCGAAAGCCTCGATTTTGTATTTCAGAGTTCCAGGAATGGTCAATTCTTCAAGGCGCGTTACTTTTATCACAGGGACAGCGCCTTTCGCTTTGAGTAATTTGCTTTTGGTAAGGCTGGACGTTTTATTCCCCCGCTGGGCGGTAACCCAGCATTGAATCCAATCTCCTCCCTTGAAGTAATCATTGCTGAGGATATTTTCCATTAAATCGGGTACCTCTTTGCTGTTGACAAGCCAACGGTAATGTATTGTAGTTTCGGAATCGGATTCTTCCAGTTCCACGACGACTGAGAAGTCTTTACCCGCGACCGGCGCCTCTGGGAACGTGACGCTCTTTATTTTCGGCGCTTTTACTACTTCCTGGCTTTCTTCCTCATCGAGCTCTTCGTCGGTGTTCTCTTCGGAGGCGGCAATCGATTGGGAGTGAGTCTCTTTTTGGGGCGGTTCTTGAATATTATCTTTTTTTCCGCCACAGAAATTCAATAAAAATATCAAAAAAGCTAACATCAACACTCTGGCTGGTGCATTCATGTATGTATCCTTTTAAGATGACTAATAAACGATATTATAATTCCTGACCTGCACTTCGTAGGTCATATACGAGTAATGGTACCTTGCGACAGGAACCCGGACCGCTGGCTGATCACCCATGCGGGGTTTATCGTAGACCATACCGGTTCCTGAGCTTTTTTCCACTTCCTCTTCGGTTCTAAAGAGAGCGTATACGCGCACGGCAGCGATATTCCGGTTGCGGAATTGATCGATAAACGACGTGCAATTGGCGTCGCCCGGGGCGGAGCATGGATCTGGATATGCGAGGCCGCCGCTGCCGTCGGTTGCCGTAGCTGCCCAGAAATTGGCCGGTGTTTCGCGGGTAATGTATTCGAATTGGATGTCCAGTATATTGGGTACAAAGGGTACGCCTCTGGAATTCGTTTCCTTTCCATCGGCCAGAACATCGGGTTCGCCTTCTGTGTCGGTAGTAATGGTGAGTGTGCGGACGCCATCCGATTCGCGGACCAGAAACATATTGAAATATGAGAGGCGGATAACCGGAGCGCCAGCGGAATAGATATATTCAATGCCGGTTTTGTTGCTGTCGCCGGTATTGTGATCTTCCGTCAGGTCGTCGTAATTGTCTGTGGCGAGCAAACCTGAGTAATACACCGGCGTGGCTCTTATGGTCAATTGATTGGCTGCTAAAACGGGAGCCTGGACGACTTTGAAAATATAATAGCCT
>JAHELQ010000214.1 GCA_024644125.1 Candidatus Aminicenantota bacterium
CTGGACGGTAATGTCAGAGACGAGAAGGGCAATGTCACCCATCCGGCTTATCCTGACAATTGGTACCGCGCCATTGTCAAGGAACGGGGCGATGTGTATAAGATGAAAAAACTCAAAGGCGAAAAGGACGGCGGCCATTAAGCGACGACCTTTCAATCCATTCGTTCCAACGCCTCTTTCAATACGATTTTCCAGCAGCCGGGGGTAATGATAACTTCCGGCCCGCTGAAGAAGATCCTCGATCATCCGGGGATTCGGCACGGCGAATTGCCGCCAGTTGTCGATGACCCGGATGTCGAAATGCAGGTCCCGCGCCCGCATACTTCGCATCACGCTGGCCATTGATAGATGCGGTTGAAATTTCTCCAGGCCGGAGTCAAACCGAGTCGATTTCCACTCTGGCTATTTTGTTTTGGGATTAATCACTCCCAGGATCTCGATCCAGCGGGTTGAGCCGTCGATGCGTGCTTCCACTGTATCGAGGCCGCCCTCTACTTCCTGCCCTTGACAGCCAGCAAGTCGTCGATGCTGTCGATGATATCTCCATACGGATTGTATACAACCACCGAGATCTTTTTTTTAGTTGCGCGGAACAAGAGGAAGTTCTCCTGGGAAGAATAATAGAAGCAGCCTCTCATCGAGGTGTTCCCGGGGCATTTGGCGGGATTTTGTTCCCAATAATAATTCCAGGGCGTCGATTCTTTGTTGTAATACGGAGCGCCGGCTCCTCCGCACGTGATGTACCAGGTGGGGAAGTGGATACTCGGCAGAGGCGAACAACCGAATCCTTCGCGGCACACATACCCCTTGCCATCCGGATCGTCTACTGTCGGATCGCCAACCGGGACATACCGGGTGATCAATGTTTTATGATAGGAGTGCTCGTCGGACCCAAGCACAGCCGCAACTTTGCTGTTTTGCGAGACCATGGTAACCAGACGGTTGCGTACAGTGATGATACCTTCCGGTTCCGGTTTCACCACCCCGGCGGCGGCGTCGAAGGTGTATGCGGTGACATGGTTGTTGCCATGATACCACATACAATCCTTGACATGGCCGCCGTTGGGAAACACCGGTTCCTGGGCGAACAACACGATGTACTTGATTTTGGAATCTATCTCCCCTTCGTCCAATTCCTTTTGGATCCAATCCATCTGGTCCCGCATGATGTAACCTTCGGGGGAGCCGCCGATGTCCTTTGGCCCGGTATCGCTCATATCTTGATATCCCACCCAATAGTTGTTGTTGAAGGCGATTATCTTGACCGGACCGTAGGCGAACGAATAAACGTTCTCCCTGTACGCCGGGCGGCGGGGATCCGAGGTGGCCGGACCATTGAGGGGATTGACCATCTCCGAGGCGAAAATCGCTTCCACACTCTCTGTGTCATAGGGCCAGCGATCATAGGACGACCGCAGATTGTCGCCGTCGATAAAAACTCGCAGCAACGCTTCATGGTTGCCGATACAGGTGTAGACCGCCCGTTGGCGCCAGAAACCCGCCATCGATTGTTTCCAGGCGCTCAATTGGGTTTTGAAATCAGCGATTCCCGAGGTGTATCCGCTTACCAGATCTCCGCCGAACAAGAAAAAATCGGCGCCAAGCCGGTAGGCCAGATTGGCGATCCGTTCCATCACCAGGTAATTCACCCCCATAAAATTCGCGCTACCGCCAGCCACGCCTTCCCGGCTGTCTCCGGCGTAGGCGAACACAGCTTCGTCTTTCCCCGGCTTAGGAGCGGTGTGGAAGCGGTAGGATTTGGTTTTGTTCGACCCGTATTCCACTACATAACTGTATTCTTTACCGGGGGACAGGCCGCTTATTTTGATCTCGTGCCGGAAGCCGGGTTCGCCCGAGGGGAAGATTTTTATCCCGTCCAACACCACCTGCGATTTTACCTTCATGGTGGTTTTGAAGGCGATGATTACCTCGTCGAACCGGTCGCTGCGGATGAGGCTCACCATCGGCCCCTCGAGTAACGCCGGCCTCACCATAAATTCATCGCCGACTCTTTTAAAACCTGTGAATGTATCGAACACTCCCAGGAACCGGTCATGTTTTTGCGGTGCATCGGGATCGTCATCTTCCCTGTCAACAACGCGAAGGTAGAGCTCCAGCCGGACCACAACCTGTCCCTGGTCTAGCCAATCTTCACTATTCAGATTTTGGCCCAGAAAAGCGGATACTGGAATGTTGCTATGGCCCTTCACGATGTTTTTGCGTAGCCTGAACTTTTTATAAGTATAGTCCACTTCTTCCCCCTCGAATGGGTTGGGCCCCACCCGGAGAGCGCCGTAGATATGTTGGGGATCGATCTCCGTCCCGTCCAACAAACGGGTGATCCCGCTCATATCCAGAGACAGACCATTTTTGTCCCCATCTTTGATGCAAGAGTACAATTGGTCAATGGACAATAAATTTTTGATCCCGTAATAGGGTAATTCCTTCAATGCCGGATTTTTTTGAAGATTCCTGACCGGTAGATCCTCTGCTGCGGCAGCCAAAAACGGCATAGCTAAATTCCCCAATAAAAAAACGATGATCGTAACCCTTTCTAACCTCATTATAACTCCCTCTTCCTTAATTTAGGGCCATTATATACCAATCCCGCCTCAAGAGCAAGGATCGAATGTCATATCGGGAGGGGGGGAAGTGGGCACGGCAATTTTGCCGGTTGACATTTAATTGAAATGGATTTAATATAGTTAAAAAGCTTCCAGCGGGGTTGGTTGAAAAACGATCCGGTCGCCCCAGGAGGATGAATGAAAGAGATTAAAGCCTTTGCCTTGACTGATAGAGGTTTAATAAGGCCTCATAATGAAGATAGTTTTCTACTCAAAATATATGGCGATGTGATCGTGGCGGCTGTGGCGGATGGGATGGGAGGTGAAGCTCATGGAGAGATCGCCAGTCAACTGGCTGTGGAAACCATCGGGAAGAACTTCGAAAAAAAGCGGGCTAAACTCTCCCTGGAAAAATTGGTGATCGATTCTCTGGTCCGGTCTCATAAAAAAATCAGGCTCAAATGGGAGAGTTTCGTTAATTCTCCCAAAATGGGCACCACCTGCACGCTTGCGGCCATCGGCCCGTTGTCCGGCGCTTTGAATGACGCCGGTAACGGAAATAATGGGCACCTGCGGGTTCATCTCGGCCACATCGGCGATAGCCGGATGTATTTGATTCACGATAACGAGATCCAACAAAAGAGCACGGACCACACAATGGTGCAAAAACTCCTGGATATCGGCGCTCTCAAGCCGGACGAAGTGGAGCATTTTATCCACAAAAATGTGATATATAAATCCCTCGGCGGAGCGGAGGATCTTCTTCTCGATCCGGTGGAGGAATTCGATCTGCCCTACGGCAGTATCATGCTCATCTGTTCAGACGGTTTTTCCAATTATATCAAACCCCGCGAGATTGTCGAGATTTTGCAGGGAAAAGAGAATATCGAGGGCGCATGCCATTATATGGTCGATCTGGCCAATTACAGAGGCGGGGACGACAATATCACCGTGATTTTGGTGGAATTCGGGGAATTTGAGCGGCGGGAGGATATCGAGCTGGAGCAAGTCCCATCCTGGTATTCCGAGAACCGGATCTGCCTCGGAGTCGCCAAATTCGGTGAATCATCCTGATATGCAGATCGGCGTGTATTCTAATTTGACATTTTTTTTCAAAGAATGTAATATGTTCTTTTATAAAATTCAAGTGAACGGCAACATATGAAAAAATTCCCGGAAATCCCAGGCTACAAATTCATGAAAGCCATCGGCAGCGGCGGAATGGCGGATGTTTATCTGGCGGTTCAAAAAAAACTGGACCGGATGGTGGCGATCAAGGTCATGCAACCGGAGGTGTTCCGCAGCCCGGTGACGACGAAGCGCTTTGTCAGGGAAGCCAAAACCCTCTCTAAATTAGTGCATCCTAACATCATCACTGTATTCGATGTGGGCAAAGTGGATGATACCTATTATATCGTGATGGAATATCTGCACGGAAGCCTGAAGGATAAAATCGAAAGCCAACGGAAAGTACCGCCGGCCGAGGCGCTGCATATTGTCCGACAGGTGGCCGACGCCCTATACTATGCCCACAAGATGGGATTTGTGCACCGGGATGTCAAGCCCGACAATATCCTCTTCCGCAAGGACGGGACGCCGGTGGTGGTGGATTTCGGCATCGCCCGTCCTGTGGATACCGAAACCAGGCTCACCAAGACCGGTATGTCTATCGGAACGCCCAGTTATATCAGCCCGGAACAGGCGCGAGGGCAGAAGGTGGACGGCAGGAGCGATATATACAGTCTCGGGGTGGTCCTGTATGAGATGCTGACCGGGAAATTGCCCTATAAATCGGAGAACACCCTCGGCGTTGTGATCAAACACATCCAGGAACCGGTGCCGAAATTGACCGGCGCGTTGAAGCAATACCAGGCGTTGCTGGATAAAATGATGGCTAAGGAAAAGAGCAAACGGGTTCGCTCCCAAAAAGAACTGGACGAGATCACAAAATCGTTTATGAACAATGATCCAATCAAGGTGGCGAAACCGGACCCGATCAGAAAAAACACGTCGGATCTGGAAAAAACCAGGATTCAAGAGAGCGTCAATCCCGGAGTCTCCAGTACGTTGGAGGTTTTGCGCCAACCGCGGGAAAAACGGAGTCGCGGGGTCTTATGGCTGCTTATTTTGGCCGCGATGGTAGGGGCCGCGATATTTTCTTATTTTTACCGGAATTCCGTCGGTCGCCATTACCGGGATCTGGATTCCGCGGATGTCCGCTCCCTTGTGATTGAAAACAATTATTTCGACAATATATGGAATAGGTACGGCAATTTTCACACGGCGTACAAAGTAGAGATGCCCGGGAATATGACGGTGGTGGTGGACCGGGAAAATGGATTGATGTGGCACCAAAGCGGATCGGAAACCGATTTGAAATACTCGGACGCCGGCAAATGGCTGGAGGACTTTAATCGTCGGGGTTATGCGGGATTCACCGATTGGCGCCTTCCCACACTGGAAGAGGCAGCCTCGTTACTGCGCGCCAGGCAAGACGCTAATTCCTTGTTTGTCGATCCGGTCTTCGCAAGCAAACAGCAGAGCATCTGGACCGGCGACGGTTACGGGAACCAGGAGAATTGGGTCGTGAGATTCGACGAAGGATACATCCTTCATCACGAGCTTCATGTCGGAAATTTTGTCCGCCCTGTCAGGAACTACCCCTAATTATCTCTTTTTATCCAGTATATCCCTGATTTTTTGCAGCAAGTCTTCCAACCGGTAGGGTTTGGTGATAAATTCGGTATTCCCATGTTTGATGTTGTGTTTCAGTTGATCCTTGATCAGATAGCCGCTGGCCACAAGAATTTTGAGGGACGGCTTCAATTTCAGCAATTCTTTCATACAGACTGGGCCGCCCATCTCCGGCATATTGATATCCAGGATAACCAGCTCAACCTGATTTTTGTTGCGTTTGAAAACCTCCAATCCCTGTTTCCCGTTTTCCGCGGTCAGGACGGCATAACCGTGTTGCTCTAGAATTTCCGTTCCCACTGCCAGAATGTCTCTTTCGTCATCCACCATAAGAATGGTTTCTGTGCCGCCGGGGATATTTTGCCTGATTTTCTCCGGTTCAGCCGGTTGATAATTGGTGGATTTCAGCGCAGGTAAATATATCTTGAAAGAAGTGCCGAGTCCCGGTTCGCTGTAACAGATGATTTTTCCGCGGTGGGCCTCAACGATTCCATATACCAGGCATAAACCCAATCCGGTGCCTTTACCTACTTTTTTTGTGGTGTAGAAAGGTTCGAAGATCCGGGCCATCACCTCTTTGGTCATGCCGACTCCGGTGTCTGAGAATTTTAATACCGTGTATTTCCCGGGTTTCAATCCTAGATGAATTTTGCAATATGTTTCGTCAAGGATTATGTTTTCGGTTTCGATCTGTATTTTCCCATTATCGGGCATCGCGTCTTTCGCGTTGGTTC
This sequence comes from Candidatus Aminicenantota bacterium, assembly GCA_024644125.1. GTDB lineage: Bacteria > Acidobacteriota > Aminicenantia > UBA2199 > UBA2199 > JAHELQ01. The sequence goes on from JAHELQ010000214.1 coordinate 5,993, forward strand.
CCAGGTTCAACAGGATTTGCTGGAATTGGTTGGCGTTGCCATTGATCAACCAGAGGTCGCTTGTCAACCTGGTTTCGATCTTGATTGTCTTGGGGATCGTCCGCTCAAGAATTTTAACCGCCTGGATTACTTCGTTGTTGAGACTGACAGGATTTAATTTACTTTCGGTCACGCGGCTGAAGGTCAGGAGGCGTCCCACTAGATCCGCGGCTCTGACGACGACTGTCTCGATCTCCGCAAGGTATTTTTGGGAGTGTTCCGGCTTGACGCCTCGCTGCATCAACTGGACATAACCGGAGATGGCTTGCAGCATGTTGTTGAAATCGTGAGCCATACCTCCGGCCAATTTTCCCACCGCTTCCATTTTTTGGGCCTGTTGCAGTTGCCGTTCCAATTGTTTTCGTTCCGTTATGTCGCGGATAATGCCTTGCACGGCGATGGAATCTTTGTATTTGATATAACTGACGGAGACATCCAGCTCCATTTCCCTGCCGTCTTTTGAGATACCGATGAATTCATAACGGGGGGGGAGAGGTTCGCCGGCAGCTAGAGTTTTGGTTCGGTCTTCGATGAATTTTTTGCTTTTGGGAGATACCAATTCCATGAAATCGAATTCCGGTTTCCTGACATCTTCCAGAGTGACGCCGAACATCTCCTTGAATTTATTGTTTACCAGATGGAATCCCCTTTTATAGAGCAAGTAAATGCCGTCGTTGGAAGATTCGATCAATTCTCTGTATTTCTCTTCGCTATCCTGCAGCGTTTCTTGAGCTTTGATGCGGGCGATGGCTCCGCCCATTTCCGCCGCCAGTGTTTCGATAGACCTGCGGGTGTTGGCGGGGAATTTATCGTGGGTGTGTGACGAGAGCAAAAGGACTGCCATAACAATTCCTTCGTAGCTAATGGGAATCACCGCCACTCCACGGACCCCTTCTCTGAGAATGGCCGTGTCTTTGAGATCCGGAATGATTTTTTTATAATTTGTGTAGAGCGGTTTTCCCGCCAGGGTCACTTTTGTCTGGTATGAATCGGAGGGCATGTGAATGACGGCCTGTATGAATTCTTCGGGATGACCTCTATGGGCGATGAGGCTGAGACCGGTGGACATGTCCACCAGATACACTCCGCCGGAGTCGACCATATCTATTTTGGATGCGGCCGTCAATAATTGATTGCCTGCTTCAATCAGGTTTGTAGTGGAACTGATGGTGATTGCAAGATCCCGTTGGATCCTAAGTAGTTTTTCCACTTCGCTCGTTTTTTTTCCGGCTGCTTCAAGCTCGCGGTTTTTTCGCCTGAGCCTGGCGTTTTCTTTTAGCAGCTCATCGATACGTTTTTCATTTTCAAGGATTTTTCCCGGCATCGCTTTTCTCTGAATTATTATTTATACCATATCGCGCTATTTTCTTAAAGGGAATTTTCAGAAAGTGAGAAATATCTTTATTTTCTTTCACTATTTAATAAAAAACTTTCGAATTGAAGGCGTCGATTCCCAAAACCGGCAAGACCAGTTCGATGTTGGCGGGGTTGATAGTCACGGCTTTTACCGCCTGCTTGACCAGTGGATGGTGACGTGCGATGTACATGGTTTGGTCCGGAGCGTTCGAAAGATAGTCTTTCAGTTGGTTCATTTTTTTATAGGAAGGGAGCAGACCGCGAGAATCGATGATGACTGCCTCGAGTTTTTTTTTGTCGCCGTTGCCGGAGAGGAATTTATCCAACGTCGTAAGGAAGGTTTTTTCGTCGGGATTCAATTCCTCCGGTCGCAGTATCTTTCCGTGGCGGGGAAGGAGCCGGCGAAGAATTTCTTTGAACCGCCGTCCGGCCCCGGCCAACTGCTGGCGGAGTTTTCCCTCTTTTCTGATAGGTACGATCAAGCGCAAGGGGAGATGGTGATGGTTGCACAGAAAATCGATCTGTTTGGGGGTCAATACCAGTATCTTATTCTCTTTCCCTCCCATATGAACGAATCTGGGTGCGTAGCGTGCCTGTAAAACGGGTAGTCCGTGGACCGACACTTCGTGCCGGATCTCTTTGAGATTATATTTATTGGAGGAGCCCAGCAGGTGGAAGGGGGAGAAACTTTCCAGCAGGCTGTCATCACCGGTCAGGCGATTGTGTTTGAACAATAGGTCTTCGATCCGCTCCCGGTACGATTGCGGGTACTCGTCGTAACGTTTGCACAACCAGCGATAGAGGTTGGCGGCGGCTGCGCTCAATTGACCGGTAACCGCCAGTGTCAATTCTTTTTCTGTCTCGATTACCGCGTCAAAAATAAATCCGTCGATCGAGGGAAATGTTTTTAGTTTCCAGGGAATGGCCTGGTGAGTTAACCAGATTTTGCAGA
>JAHELQ010000215.1 GCA_024644125.1 Candidatus Aminicenantota bacterium
GAAGATGGATTCGTCGCGAGACCATCATCGATGTTTCCGATTCCCATACGCCGGTCTGGATCATCCAGTCATAAACATACTAGCCTGTCTTCTCGGGTTCCTCGAATCAATCTTCGCAAAAATCCATCACTTCCATCCACCAGGCAACACTCCATCTCAATCCGCATCCATGCATCATCTCCACTCTACGACAAACTCATTCCCAAAATCAATACCATCAATGGCAAACCCGCACCTAGACCCGTCTCTTCCATAGCACTCCATATTGAGGCAGGAAATTGATTTTGAATTAAGTGGGACAGCCGGTATGATGCCGCCAAAAAAAATTTTATATTTGAACAATTGATTTCAGTGCAGTATAATTTTACTCTCTGTAAGAAAGGAGAATGAAACCAAACGTGGCTTATTTAAAAACAGATGAAGATATTTGTTTTGTATATCATGAGCCATTTTGTTCAAACACACAATTCAAATCAAAGGGAAATCATGAATAAAATACGTATTTTATCACTGTTGACATTTACACTATTTCTTTTTTCACTTTTCCTGGGAATTTCGCTATGGAAATGCATGAAAGTTAATCGTGACCTGGCAGAGAAGATTCCTTTTGTCACCTCGAATGACATTATCGAGTATTTTGATTTAACCGGCGTCGATGAATCCAGAGCAAGTCTTCAAGATCTCAAAGACCAGGACCAATCTCTGATTTTCATTTTTTCTCGACCATGCACTCCTTGCAACCAGAATATCATCTTTTGGAATAAAATAGCTCAAATAATTGGTAAGAAGAAAAAAATTTATGGGATAATTTTGAGTGATTTGACCGAGGCCTATAATTTCTCTCAAAAAGCGAATCTGGAATTCACCGTATATGTCCCTGACGACCTGGAAAAATTCAAGAAATCCTGGAAAATTAAAACCGATCATTCTAAAACGATCCTCATGCGCCGTGACAGACCGGCGTCTACTTTTATTGGAAATTTAGAAGCGGAGGATACATCGAAATTTATCACTAAAGCCCGCGAACTGATGGAAACAGGGAGAACGAAACCATGAAAAAATTCTTTGGGATTCTCTTCTGCGCGGCTCTGCTGTTCAATATCGTGTCCGCGCAAATTACGCCGTCCAAGACATATGTGATCTCTGATCCTAAACCCAATATGAAAGAGAACTATGTGCCTCTGAAATTGGCAAAGATCGTCGGTCCCGAGGTTGGCCCCGATGTGTTTCTGTTCAAACCCCGTTCTCTCACTCTGGACCGGGAGGGAAACCTCTATGTGTTTGACCGCGCCCAGAGCAAAATCATCAAGATGGACAAAAATCTAAAATTTGTCCGTTATATCGGTAAGGAAGGCTCTGGACCCGGTGAGTTTAAAAACGGCATCGGAGTGGTTTTTATCAATATCGGCCCGGATAACAAGTTGTACGTCAACGATACCCTGCCGCAAAAAATGAGCGTATTCGACACCGATGGGAATTATCTCGCCGAATATCCTATGTTCAGGAGACTAGTGCAGAAGCCTATGGTAGACCGGAAGGGGAATTGTTACTATTTCGCCGGAGACGACACCCGGATCAACGCCGTCAACCAGAACGGGGATACCGTATTGAATATTCCGGTCAAGGCGGAGGAGGTTTACTCGTTTCTGTTTCACCGGCAATTCCTACCCAAACAACAGCTCTCCCGCTTCTTTGTCCATTCATTTCTGGATCCCGATCATCTACTACTCTATTTTGCCAATTCATCGACCATGCTGAAAATTTCCAACGGCAAGATTGTCCAAACCACCCAAATACTCCCGGAAGACCTGCTCCATGATTACGGCAAGGCGCTTAAGACCAATTGCGCGAAAAACGAGAAATTCTCGTATAAAATCTTCTCACGAATCATCCCGGATTGGGATGAGCCAGAAATCTATTATCTCCCGTTTATCTGCAACGAGACATTGAATCGTAGCCTCCTCTACCGGATGAACGGCAACGGAAAATTGCAAAAGACATTGTATGTCGACTACACGCAAGTCACTCCGTACACCTGTATCAGCAAAGGCAATCAGTGCATCGCTTGCTATTGATGTAATCCAGCAAAATATCCCCGTGGGTGGGACCCTCCCACCCACTTTTCAACCCATGACCAACCCCTCTTTCACCACCAATCACCGAACCCCAATCCAATACCGGTACCGGCAAAGCAGTAGATCGTCCTGGGCATTCGACTCCACCAGATAGAGATACTCCCCGGAAACATGGAGCAGCGGCCGCGGAATAGACACCGTCCCAAGAAACTCCCCCGCAAGAGTGAACAAATCCACCGCCACGGGATCTTTGGACGGCGAACTCAATCCTGCGATTCTCACCGCCCAAATTTTCCCCCCAGCCAGATGTACCCCCGACAGATAATTCTTGAAATCCGGAATCTTCTCGACAACTCCCGCTTCACTCTATCCGGAAAATTCCGTTTCGCCCCGATCAATCCAGCGAAATACTTCCGCGCCTGCCGGTCGATCATCTCCGGTTTAATGTCCCGGGACACGACAGTTACCCGTCCGCTCGCCTTGTCCACCACTTTCAACTCATACCGATCCGAGACACCGAGAATGTACCGTTCCGGGTCCTGGCAAAACAAAAAAAACGGGGTATACTCCTCCGTAAACCAGTTGAACATCACCTTTCGCCCAGTCTCATCCGGCACATTCACTGAAAACGATTCCGCAGGAATGAAATGGACGCGATCGGCCTTCTCTGTCCCAATCCGCCCCACAAAAAGCTCCTTGCCGTCCCGGGTCCATCGCCAACCCACATACCGGTCGTTCCCGATATAAAAAATCCCCAACCCCGGCTGCAAGCTCTTTCTCTCCAAAAAGGCCCCGTTCACGTCAAAAATCGACACGAAATTCATGGCCTCGTGAACCACCAGCCTATCCTTTCCAAACATACTGATATAATGAGGGTTCACAAAATCCCCCGGCCCCTGCCCCCGGTTCCCGAAAGAAAGCAACCGCTGCCCCTCGGCCGAAAACTTGACCACCTTCGCCCCCTTTCCATCCAACACAAAAAAGTTCCCCCCACCATCCTCGCAAACACTGCTCAAACTCTCAAAAAACACATCTCCGCCACCCAGACAAAACTGCCTCTCGATCCGCACCCCAACATCCTCTCCACCCCAAACCAAACTCCCCACCAAAACCAAAACCACTATCAAACCAACACGTTTCACAAACTCCTCCTAAATCAACCCAACTCCACCCAAAATCATATCCACTCCCACCCCAAAAGACAAGTGGGTGTAAAATATTCACATAAAACTAAATGCTTACAGATAGAAGCTTTTTATCCGGTATGGGGGAATTACCAAAATTGAATGAATATCATTTGACTTAGCCGTTTTCGGATTGATCTTATTTGAACTCAGCCCACTTTTGGCGTTACCAAGATCCTTGACTCTAAAATTTTTTTTTGTATAATATATTATTGATTAATAGTTAAAAAAGAAACTAAATTAAGAAAAAGGAGTAAAAAAATGGATATCTTACAGAAAATTGTTAGTGGCTTTGGATATGATATCTCAAGCCTATCAGGAATTGAATATCACGATCCGATTGTTGGCGCTGAACCGACTCAGTGCGATGGAAAAGAATGTTATGGCGGATGCACACCTGCATGTTATAGTTGCAGAGATGGCAATAAATAGTTAAGAATTCATCTAAACTATTTCATTATCTAACTGTATGTTCTATTTTTCAGATGTGATAATTCTGACATTCAAATAATTTCGGTCATTTTAAAACACTCACTTGCTGGACTACAATTATATTAGGCTAGTAGGTGAGTGTTTTTACTTACTTATCAGGAGGATTTATGCTCAGGAAGAATACGTGTTTTTTAATGTATAACTTGTTTGTTTTTCTGCTGCTTTCTTATAATTTTAATCTGTTCTCATTGGAATTTACTGGTGTACCACTCGGAAGAAATTTTATTGCAGATGAATCGTTGAACTTTTATTCGGATATAAATGAATACCAAATCGTTAAATATTCTTCGAAGGGTGAAGAACTTTTTAGAATCGGTCAAAAGGGTGAGGGGCCTGGCGATATAAAACAATTGGGATGGTTTACTATTAATCCAAAAGATTCTTTGCTATATGTGACTGAGCGTGCAAATGGCAACAGAAGAATTTCTGTTTTTTCTCCTGAGAATGGCCATTTTGTGCGAATCTGGCCCTGCAAATTGGATTGGCTGAATTGGGATAGCATATCGAATATTCACTGCGATCAGATGGGGAATATTTATGTTCAAGCTGAAAAAATTCATTGGAGGCCAAACAAGAATTTTTCCCTCGGAGCTATTGAAAGGGTAATAATTAAATATGGTCATGATGGAACGAAAATTAAAGAAATGTACCGTATGCAGGCAGACTTTATGGCTATGTTGAAGGGAAAGGGAAATGTGACTATTCCTGATTCCAATTACCTGTCCTGGAAAGTGGCAGGGAAATTTTTAATTGTACGCGAGAATAACAAACAAGATATAGATATTTTTTTCCTGAATGGGGACTTATATAAAACTATTCGCCTACCTTTCGAGAAAGTTAAGATTACGGAGGATTATAAGGATATTTGGGCAAAAAACCGGCTGGAGTATCCTTCTATCAAACAAGGTATTCGTGAGGGCTGGTTTGATCTTAAATTCTGGAGAAAAAATCTTCCATTTCCAAAATATAAAAGTATTTCAGGTGACCAAATGTTTGTCGATTCCAGGAATAATCTTTATAGTCGTAAATCTCCTGAGTATGATACACTTGATGAAAATATTTGGGCGATAATAAATTTAGATTCAGGTAAAATTGGCGTCTACACTTTGCCTTTCAAGCATCGAGTTAGATTGATAAAGGATCACAATTTTTTTCTGTCTACAATGAATGAAGATGATGAACCTGTGCTTAAAATTCTCGATATACAGCAGGTTGTGAAAAAATGAGATATTCCCTGGAGAAAACATATTTGCTCAATCCAGCTTTCAACATTAGAGCAGACGCCAAACGCATTCTTTTATACAATTCAACAATTGATCCTGGTCTTCGTATCAATTCCTCTGATGTTCTTGTATTTTTACATCCCCTTTATGCAACTATTCTAGCGGTCTTTGATGGGAAGAATTCCTTTGGGAAAATCATTAAGGATTTAAGTGCTGTGCTAAAATTATCTGAAGAGGAAACACTTAAGCTAGTTGCACCTCTTATTAACAATGAAGAGGAAATCCAGTTTGAATTTGATGGTTTCAGCTTTTTTCTTCCTCCGAATATTATTATTGAGAAGGAACCGGGGATTGAGTTTAGAGAATTTCAGCTCAAAGATTTTCTTATTCCAAAAGGGGAATTGGATCTTGTTTCCTGGAGGTTATATCGTCCACTTGATGGAATTTTCATGTTAAACGCTTCGTGTGTCACCAATTGTATTTATTGTTATGCGAAGCGAATTAAATGGAACAATTCGTGCTTCACCTTGCAGAGGATTAAAGAGGTTATTCGAGAGGCCAGGGCAATTGGTATGCGATCACTTGATCTTACTGGAGGAGAGGTATTTCTTTACCCAAATTGGCCAGAAATTCTCGAAGAGCTTCTACAAAATGGATTTAACCCCTATATTTCAACTAAAATTCCTTTAGATCTTGATACATTGAAATTGCTAAAAGGGATCGGAATCAATCGAATCCAAATTTCGATCGACTCCATTATTCCTGAAGAGGTTCGACAAATATTAGGAGTTGATAATAATTACTATCCTCGCCTTCTGCAAACATTAAAAGATTTGGATCGTTTGGGATTTACTATCTATACGAATTCCCAAATCACCAATCAAAATTATGAACGAATCGAAAAACTTTTAGATTTCTTGCTTGAATTAGATAATATTGGGAGAATCAGTATCGGCGCTGCGGGATATTCACTTTATAACGGGAAGAAATATTACGACTATGCCATATCTCTTGAATCATTTCAAAAAATAGAGCACCTCCTTAATAGATTTAGTGAGAATGCACCGGATCATTTGATTCTAAATATTTCAGGATATTCCCAGGAATCTGGATACAAAAAAGACAGTCAAAATATCGAATTCAAAAAGAGGGCGCGTTGTTCCGGTAACTTTTACGCATTTTTTGTTCTTCCAGATGGACGTGTGACAATTTGTGAGGAACTGTATGATCATCCAGCATTCCTGATAGGAGATTTGACAAAACAATCGATTATGGAAATGTGGAGTTCTGAAGAGGCAAGGGGACTTTACAAACTTTCGAAGAATCGAATTCGGGAAGAAAGTCCTTGTTTTACGTGCGAGGAATTTAATGTGTGTCGTCAAAAGAAAGGAGTATGCTGGAAAGAGGTCTTGTATGCTTATGGCGAAAAAAATTGGGATTTTCCGGATCCTCGCTGTAAGCTGGCGCCACAATTGGAGAGGGAATTTTATCTTAAGTAAAACAAAATTGTTTGTGTTGTTGCGAGCTATGGAGATTCTAATTCTCCTCGATAAATTTTTATGAAGAGTTGATTATTAATGGAATATACTAACGATAAATTTTTTATAGTGAATCCTGTTTACAATATTAAATCTGACGAGAAAAGAATTATTCTATATAACTCTGTTCTCGATTCGGGGGCTCGCATCGAGATGGAAGATGTTCTAACATTCCTTCATCCACTTTATGCAGCGATTTTGGCTCTATTTGATGGGAGGAATTCTTTAGGAAAGATTGCCCAGATAATGGAAAAATTATTTAAATTGTCTGAATTTGAGATCAAAAAAATCATAAAACCTCTGTTATGCAATGAAAAAAAGCTAGAATGTGAATGGGATGGATATAGTTTTTTTCTCCCGTCCAGGTTAATTATTGAAAAAAATACCAATGTCGGTGTTCGAGATTTTTCACTAAAGGATTTTATCATTCCAGGAGATGAATTGGATCTAGTGTCAAAGAGGCTCTATCGTCCATTGGATGCGGCTTTTATGGTAAATACAATATGTCGAACCGATTGTGTTTATTGCTATGCTAAGCGAACGTCCGAAATTTGTTCACGTTTTACAATTCAGAGAATCAAAAAGGTAATCCAGGAGGCTAAAGAGATTGGGATCCGTTCTTTCGATATAACTGGAGGTGAAGTTTTTCTATATCCATATTGGCAAGAACTAATTGAGGAATTCCTCGGAAATGGATTTTACCCTTTCCTCTCAACAAAAATGCCAATAGACATAACGGTACAAAAAATATTAAAAGATATTGGCATAAAAAGAATTCAAATTTCATTGGATTCAATCTTTCCTCATGAACTTCAAAAGATTTTAAGCGTTGGCGAAGACTATTTCCCCCAAATTATGCACACATTAAAGAGTCTAGATCGCCTTGGGTTTGATATTTATATTAATTCACAAATAACTCGCTTCAATTGTGACCATGTCGAGAAACTGCTGATTTTTCTGTCGAGATTCGAGAATATCCGACGGATCAATATTGGAGCTGCTGGTTTTTCCATGTATTGCAGATGTAAGTGCTCCGATTATTTGATATCTCTGGAATCGGCCAATAAAATTGAATCAATCGTCAACAATATGAAAAAAAATGTTCCAGAAAAATTACATGTAAATTTTTCTGGCTACCTGGAATCATCCAATTTTATCAGAGATAATAAAGATGAAACTTTTCAGAAACGAGCCCAATGCTCCGGTAACTTCAATTCTTTTTATATTTTACCAGATGGACGTGTCACAGTCTGTGAAGAGTTATATGATCATCCTTCATTTATTATCGGTGATTTGACGAGGCAATCTATAATGGAAATGTGGAATTCTACCCAGGCAATGGAATTGTATAAGTTGAAGAAGGAGCGAATCCGAAGTGAAAGTGCTTGCTCAAGCTGTGAGGATTTTGATTCTTGCCACCAAACCAAAGGTGTTTGTTGGAAATTTGTTTTATATGCATATGGAGAAAATAACTGGGATTACCCAGATCCACGTTGCTCTCAGGCTCCTCATCCCAAAAGGGAGTTCTATCTAAAATAAATATTTCGGTAACAATATATTCGTAACAGAGATGTTAGCTTCATATCACTCCTCTATTTTGAAGAATTTGAAGGAGAGGAGGGAGAGGAGGATGGTTGTGGTGAGGAGGATGAGGAGGTTGGGGAGGATGGCGGGGAGGCCGCGGTTGAAGAAGATGATTTGGTGGAAGGCGTCCATGGCCCAGTAGGCGGGGGTGAATTTGCCGATGGCGCGGATGGTGTCGGGGACCACTTCGATGGGCCACCAGCAGCCGCCGAGTGCGGCGAAGATGTTGGATGTGAGGA
>JAHELQ010000749.1 GCA_024644125.1 Candidatus Aminicenantota bacterium
TTCACGGCAGCGTCACTTATAAAGGCGATTCAAAGTTTTTGGTAATAAGGGTTTTCGCGGGAAAAACAATGGTCGATCAATTGCTCTTCCGGGATGTAAAAAAAGACGAAACGAGGCGTTTCGAAACATCCATCCCCAATAAAGAGAGAAGCACGCCGATCACGATCCAGGTTCTAAAAACATCCTCACCTTCAGTGATAATAGGCATCGGCAATTTAGTACTCAAAAAGCAGTAAATTATAACCAGAGGGGATCGGGGAATTCCGATCCCCCTCTCATGTTCTGTCCGAAAAAAGCATCATATCTATAGCTTCCCTGCCCGCTACATCACTCTGATTTTGTATAATGCTCGATGACTTTGACGATGTGGGCTTCGCATACTTTGCAATATGGCTTGTTTCCTTTGGTAAACATGATGCAATCGGCCATGGGGCGGTAAAGGCCTTTCGATGCGTAGCCCGCTCCTTCGAAGGCGCCGATGAGTCCTTTGAATTTGATTTGCTCAAGATGCGCCTGCTTTTCGGCCGAATTGTCTTTCATTTTGTCATACAGCTCTTTGTCCCAGGGGGTGGGCACCGGGGTTCCGGGTTTGAGCAGACCCTTCCACTTGAGGTTTTGGGGATCCAACAGCGATGTGATGTTCGGTTCGGTGGGCTCGATACCTTTTGGGTAGAAGTCGTTGTAGGCGACCGCAGACGCGTAATATTCATCGCCAAGGCCTGCGAACGAATGTCCGAATTCATGAAGAAACAGATAGTCCTGCCAGATTTCGTCCTGAGTGTACACGCAGTAGAAGTTGTAGATCCCCCCTCCGCCGTAACGTTTGCTGTTAACCACAATCACCACCGCGTCGTAGGGGGCGTGGGCCGCGATATTGCGTAAAGATTTATTGCCTTCGGTCAGCAGGTAACGGGATAGGCCCAGGGCGTTAAAAGAGCTTTCGACCGGAGTATTGCGGAATAGGCCGTTGCGGGGCTCGTCCACCCCTGAATCCTGGGACGATATAAAAAGGGAATAGATATTAAAACTATCTTTATAGGATTTATAGGGTTCTTGATTGAAGAATGCATGCAACACTTTGTCAAGGTCTGAGTGGAAGAGAGCTTTCTCTTCGACGGTGTATCCCTCGGCGATAAATGCCACGTCAACCTTGTGATGGGGATTGCCGCTGAAGAATTTCTTTTCGACCTCGACGCCTGTCACCAACGGACCTTTGTCGATTTCAATCGATGCGGGGTCGATCTCCTGGGAGAAAAATCTGTTCATCGTGTTGTCCCGCTGGCGTACTTCCATAGTGAAAAGAATTTTGCTCCTGGGGTATGGAATGAGGGCGGACTCGTGATAGGCCCGCTTGATTCCCTCGGCCGCCGGGTTGGTGGTTTTATATTCGCCGAAATAATTGTCGAAACCGCGCGAATAGATAAGTCTGCCTGTGGCCGAGTCGTAGATCTTTACATAATAGCGGCCATTGTTGAAATTGTCCAGCAAACTGGTCACTGGCCCGGCCCATGTCCCTTGCCGGTAGATTTTATCCAACGCGATAAATTCTACCTTGCTGTCGCCCACATGGTAATAATCAATCCGCATGGTTTCATCGACGAAGAAGGCATCGAACGTCGGCTGCTCCTGGGCCAACGCCGAAAAAACGGCCAAAAGAATCAAAACAACAGAAAACAGTGTTTTTTTCATATCGTAACCTCCATAGAGTTGTTGAATTCCATTTTTATCTCCTGGTATAAAAAGTATTATACGTAAATTCAAGAATTGTGTTATTGGCGTCTGTTGTGAAAATTGACTTGAAATATTTGGAGGTTGGCATTATAATGTGTCTGCTTAATTCGGGAGAGATCGGATAGAATAATCTCTGACGGAGGAATTTGTGACGACTGAAGCAATAAAAGATAAACGGAAACGTGTAATTCTTCGGGAAATGGATGGGAAAAATTTTTACCGCGCTTTTTTGGCAGGGACCTCCCGGATTCTCGAAAACCAGCAATTCATGAACAAAATAAATGTATTTCCTGTCCCGGATGGGGATACCGGCACCAACCTGGCGGCCACCATGCGCTATATTGTGGAGCGAACCGTTCCCCACGTGTCCTTGAAGTTGACGATGGACCGGGTGGCCGCGGCCGCTCTCGATGGCGCGAGGGGTAACTCGGGAATCATATTTGCTCAATTTCTTTATGGGCTCAGCAAGCGACTACCCGATACTCCGCGGGTCAATGTCCTGGAATTTTCCAGAATGGTGAATACCGCGATGGAATATGCCGTCAAAGCCATTG
>JAHELQ010000750.1 GCA_024644125.1 Candidatus Aminicenantota bacterium
TGCGTGTTGGCGGGAGAATACCAGAACAAAATGATTGATCAATGGAATGATATCCTCTTTCCGCTCCCGCAGCGGTGGGATTTGTAACACCACGTGGGAGATGCGGTAATAGAGATCTTCCCTGAATAGTTTTTTTTCGATCAAATCCTTGATGCTGCGGTTGGTGAGGCAAATGATGCGCAAATCGACTGTAATGGGAGAATTGCCTCCTAGATGGTAAAATTTTCCCTCCTGGATGGCCCGCAATAATTTGCTTTGCAGGTTTAGCGGCATGTCGCCAATTTCGTCCAGGACCAGGGTTCCGCCGGACGCCACTTCCAGTTTTCCTTTGCGGCTGGCGCTGGCATCGGTGAACGCCCCTTTTTCATGGCCGAACAATTCGATCTCGATCAGATTCTCCGGAATGGCGGCACAGTTCAGACCGACGAATTCCCCTTCGCTGCGGGGTGATTCCTTGTGGATGTACTGGGCGATCAATTCCTTCCCGGTACCGGTTTCGCCCTCGATCAGGGTGAAGAGATCGCTCTTCGCGATTTTTCTGCATCTTCCCAACAAGTTCAACATTTGCTGGTTGGCGGTGATTATTTCCGGGATGTTTTGGGCGCGATTGCGCGGTTCGTTGGACTTGTTCTGTTCCATCAAGGTGCGGATGACCTCGATTTCCACCGATAGTACTTCCAGGAATTCCAGAATTCCTGTCTCCGCTTGTTCCTGGGAGCCGGTGATATAGACCAGGGCTGCCGGTTGGTGGTTCCAGTTGACGGGGAATGACGTGAAATAGCGGCTCGACAATGCCTCGCGGTTGATGACCGGATGATTGAAAATTTCGTCTGTTCGGTCTATTTCGTCGATATCCCGGCTGAAGGGAGCGATGGGGTTCCAGGCGGAAATGATCCTGGCGGTGGACCGTTCCTGTTTGATCAACACCAGGCAACCGGCTATCAATACTTTGTCCAGAAGATTCCCCGCATATCCGAGAACATTCTCGGTATCGGACATACTGAAGCCGATGTTCAACATCTCCGCCAGTGGTTCTTTGTAGAGAAGACTGAGAGCCGCCTGGGTCTTTTCCGACGGGGTGGAGATTGCTTTTGACAATTTTCTCAGGACCGGTTGGATTTTATCGGACAATACCAGCTCCCGGGCGTTCCCTTTTTTTAAAAAAAAATTGATGTGGCCGATGCGGAAGTTCCTGTCGATTCCCACGTGGCCTTTATTGATCTTCTGGTAATCGATGAATACGCCATTGGTGGAGTCGAGGTCTTCTATATCGATGGCATCCTGTTGCACGTCGATGACCGCGTGCTTTTTTGATACAAAATTCTCGTCGAGATAAAAATCGTTCGATTTCGATCTCCCCAGCGTGATTCTCTTTTTGTTCAACGGGAACTTTTTTATGAACCCGTTCCTCAGGTACAACAGGTAGAGCATATCCTTAATATTAATTCGAAAAACAAATTTTTCAACTTCTGGGTCCGCTAATTTTCACTTTACAACTTTACAACATGTAAATCCCCCAATGTGTAACGGACATAAAGAATCTCTGGTTCGGGAATCGATGGAAGGATTTTCGTTTTTTGAAACAACCGGCGAAAGTCTCTCATAACAAAGCTTTTCGAACTGTTCTTAAATTAAATATTTTTTCATCCCAACCTGGCATCATTCGTGCTCTCTTTAGGCCTAACTCGTATTGGAGGAAATATTGAATGAAAATTAAAAATGTATTTAGTGTGCTGATAATGATACTGGCGTTGATCCCATTGGCAACGCAGGCTAAAACGATTGAAGTGGCCAATCCCGGCAATAATCAGGATTTGCAACCTTATATCCAGGCCGCCGTGGATTCCGCTGTTACCGGTGATGTTGTAGTATTGCCAGCGGGCGAATTTTTTGTGGACGGTCGCGTGGTGGTCAACAAGTTTATCACTATTAGAGGTCAGGGCAAAGGGCCTGGGGGAACCAAATTGTACCGTCGCGAGGATGTTTCAGACAGCGTGTTGGCCAGTTGGACCTGGCGGATGTTTTTTTATGTGAGTATGCCGACCGACAACATCGGTAATCTGGTTATCTCCGACATCTATTTCAAAGGCCAAATCCCCAGTTACGCCCCCGGCGACGGCGGTTCGTTGGCTGCCGACAATGGTATCCGCATCGATAATTGCCGGGGTTTCGTGGTTACCAACTGCCGGTTCGAGCATTTCGGCGCCGCCGGTATCCGGGTCCTACACCGCGATAGGCTGGCCAACGGTTTGATCTATAATAACGAATTTATTCATA
>JAHELQ010000751.1 GCA_024644125.1 Candidatus Aminicenantota bacterium
ACGCCATCCCTTTGTTGCTCTGGATCAACCGGTATTTCAATGAGGCTTCCCTCCGTTCGAGAGTTTCGCGCAATTCAAACCACATATCCGAGCCCTTTATATCATTTCTTCCAATTTTGACAAAAGATTTATCCGGTTTCCAGATGGGCTGGAATGTTTGAACCACCCGCGCCCGTTCCCGCGACGGGTTTACCAATTGGAAATGTTTGCCCGCTTTGATGGTCTTCTTTTTCCGTTTCTCCACCTTTTCACTCATCTTGGGCTTACCAGGATCTGAAGACAAAACAATGGCCTGCCCGTCCACTCCTTCAAACGTGGCGTCCGACTCCCGGTTAAACATCACAAAGGTTTCAGATCCCGGTTCCAGGATCAACTCAGATACTGAAAACGACTCTTTGTCGTCGGTTACGTTCGCCTCCCGGATCCGGTACAGGATACCGAGGCTGTGGCTGGAGACATCCTGATCTCCGCCAAAATCATAATTTGGAATGGAAAACAGATATGTCCCCGCCGCAGTGCCGAAGCCAGCGGCAGAGGCCAGCTTGAAAAAATCTCTCCGACTGACTCCATTTTTCGTGACCTCTTTCTCTTTCATCGCTTCCTCCTAAAAAGTTTCCATTAAAGGATTGCAGGAATTTAAAAAAGAGAGAATTGTTCCAAAGATAAAATATTCATCTTCAGCTTCAATTCAATGTCTCTTACCCCTCAATTTCTATAATAACAATATTAGTATAAATCCCCCAATAATTCAACAATTTTTCCCATCCTCCCCAATCGCACCCCCCCTACAAATCAAAGAACGGGAAGAACGGGGACAGGCGAATTATGTAGTGCGAATCGAATTGCCATCGAAGCTAGCGATCCTGCGCTCTCACTCCTGATGCCTGAGATCTGAATCCTGAAGCCAGAGCTCCGGTTTCTTTACATTGCCCGCCCGCCGCAACACCGGATTCAACTCCACATAAGCGCAGCCACGAATGTTCAACGGCTTCCGCGTCGATTGAACCTGCTTGCCGAATGATTTCGGTCGCCAACCTATCCATCGCGAGTACCTGGCCAATACAATCACTTGCTTCAGCGCCAGACAGACCCGCTCCTATCTCGACCGCCAAAACATTCGTTTCACCTATCACCGCTTCAATTCCGGAAGCCACTGATTCTCTTATCGAAGCGTCTGCCGCCAGCACCTCTCTATCTGCTGCCAACCGGCAGGCAAGTCAATTCGCCATCGGCGCACCGGCAACCACTCCAAACGCGGATTATCAGACCACTAAAGCCGGACACTCTGTCCCAGTTACGAATGATTTTAATACAAAGGCCAATAATTCATCAACAAACCCAACGTGATACGAAACGTTTTGGTTTGCCTGTCCCCCCTACTCTTTTTTCCCGTTACGTTCGGTTGCCGTCAGCATCCAGACAGAGGATCATCGCCTCTTTCAGGAAATTTGACTTGCGTTTTCGACGGGAATTGGGTAGAATGGGGGTATGGAGCTGAGTGTTGCCAGGAAAAGGTTTTCCACTCCTGAGTTGGTACTGATCGCTCTGACAGGGGGATTGAATTTCGCGGTATTTATCGTGCTGGAACCGGTTCTTGCCGCTGCGCATATTCCTCCGTTGCCGATTTTGGTCTTCATTTCCATGAATTATGTGCTGTGCCGTTTTGTGATCGACAAATTCGGGACAATTACGCTGAGCCTACTCATCTTCTCTTTACTCGCCACATTTACTCCAATCTGGGGGGGTGTTCCTGGATTGCACAAGATCCCAATCGCCCTGGTGTCGGGATTGGCCACCGACGGGGCGTTGAGTGTGAGCAGAAGATGGAGTTATGCTGCGCGGGGAATTTTGTACGGCGCGGTGAACGGGTTGATCATGATGCCGGCGATGACGTTGACGGTGTTTTTTTTGTTCCGGTCTCCGTTGTCGGAGAAATTGATGCATGGGCTCATCGTCGGCTTCACAGCGGCGGATATGGCGGTCGAGGCGGTGGGCGGAGTGCTGGCTTCCGCGGCGTACAGGAGAATCCGGCGCTCCCACGCGGTGCGGATGATCCGGGCCTGGCGCGAATGAGGGATGGATACCCCGGTAAATAAGGCGGTCATTGAACTGCGGGATGTGAGTTATCGCTACCCCGGAGCCGAGGCTCCGGTGTTGGAGAAGGTCTGTCTCTCGGTGGGGCGAGGGGAATTTGTGGTCGTAGCGGGCCCCACCGGAAGCGGAAAATCCACGCTTGGTTTGGTGTTGGCAGGCATAATTCCAGAGAAACTTGGCGG
>JAHELQ010000216.1:0-4854 GCA_024644125.1 Candidatus Aminicenantota bacterium
GCGCTTTTTCAGTCCCCGGGTCCCTTTAAATCAATATCGCCGGTTACGGCGGTCACCCCATGCCCGGGGGACGAGATCTTCGTTCCGAAAGAGCATGGGGGATCGTTCTCTACGCTACAAACCAGACGTTAACTAGCAGAATCTGGTATAGTTGATATTACAATATTCGGGATAGGTGCAATAAGTATCGCAATCGGTATCGATACAGGTTCCACCGGCTGAGATATATCCACCCTTCATGTCTTTCAGTGAATTACTGTCGAGAGATACCACGGTGTTTTTGTTGAGTAATAGTTTTTTGCTGAGATTTTTTTTCATTGTTGAATCCTCCGTTTTTATAGTTTCAGATTACATAATCCTGCTTCACCTGGAAATTGTTTCCTCGTTCAGTTTCTCCTCCAAATTTCAATATAAAATCCCGAAATATCTGTGTTTTTTGTCCCAAGTAAAATGCTAGCACACTGAAAAATTATCTTCAACCATTAAAAAAATATTCTTTCCAAAGTATATGAAAATAGTTTCCTTTTCCCCATGGATAGAAAAAAGGCCGGAGACGGAACTCCGGCCGGTATTGTGATGTTATTCTTTATTTCTTATCTGTATTCAACGTCTATGATGGATGCTTCGATGCCGGCTTCGAGTTTCTCTTTCGCCGCCAGTGTGCGTGTGACAATCTCTTCAACCGGAATGATCTCGTTCTCTTTCCCGGTGCGAAGCTTCAACTCGGCTCCGCCATTTTTCAACGACCGCTCGCTGACCGTCACTCTGATCGGCAGGCCGATTAGATCGGCATCTTTGAATTTGGTGCCCGGCGACTCATCGCGTTCATCATACAGAACTTCGACGCCGGCGGCTTCCAGATTTTTGTAGGCTTTGTCGGCGATCCTTTTGCCTTCATCGCCGATCGCCACAAGATACACATGATATGGAGCCACAGTGATGGGCCAGATTAGACCGTTTTCATCGTTATGTTCCTCTGCGATACTGGCCAACAAACGGCCGACGCCAATACCATAGGAACCCATGATAACCGGTTCCAGTTTGCCGTCCTGATTCAGGAAATTACAACCCATCGAATCACTGTAACGGGTTCCCAACTTGAAGATATTCCCGATCTCAACCCCGCGGCTGGATTCCAACGGACCGCCGCAATTTATGCAGGGATCGCCTTCCCTTGCGGTCGCGATATCGGCGACCACATCTGCCTTATAATCTCTGCCGTAATTCACGTTAAGGAAATGGAATCCTTCCTCGTTAGCTCCGGCCGCCAGATTGGAAGACTCCGCCACCAGGTCGTCCACTACGACTACTGCGCCTTCGATGCCGATTGCCGATGCGTAGCCCGGCACACAATGAACCGCTCTGATTTCTTCATCATGGGCAGGACGCAACGCCTTGGCTTTCAGGATATTGGAGATTTTGGTCTCATTCGCTTCCATATCGCCACGAACAATGGCGATCACTAATTTATCTTCATATTCATCCGTTTCCACATTTTTGATGGATGCAGTCCGAAACACCACTTTCGCGGTTTTGCTTTCCGGGATATCCAGGAATTTAGCCAGATCTTCAATCGTCGAAGCGTTTGGAGTCGCTTTTTTTTCAATTGGAAGCATCTCCTCCTTCAGGGGTTCCGGTTTAGTGAATTTAGAGATCTGGCGGTTGGCTGAAAATCCGCACTTTTTGCAAATCATCAATGTATCTTCGCCGATGGGAGTCAGATACATAAATTCATGGGCGATACTCCCTCCCATCATTCCACTGTCCGACTTCACCGCCACTACCGGTAATTGGCAACGGTTGGCGATATTGAAGTAGGCCTGGTAGTGATTGCGGTATTGAATATCGAGTCCTTCCTCAGTCGCGTCCAGGCTGTAACTGTCTTTCATCACAAATTCGCGAACGCGGATCAAACCCGCCCTCGGTCTGGCATCGTCCCGCCATTTAGTCTGGAAGTGGTAAATCAGAGCGGGCATCTGCTTATAAGAGCGAATTTCCTTGCGAACCAGGTATGCTACAACCTCTTCGTGGGTCATGGCCAAAACCATCTCATGATCGTTCCGGTCCAAAAATTTACCCAACTCCGGGCCGATCTGGTAAAACCGTTTGGTCTCCTTCCAGATTTCAGATGGATGCACCACCGGCATGGTCAGTTCCTGGCCGCCGATTTTATTGATTTCTTCGCGGATGATTTGTTCGATCTTTTTTGCGGTCCGGTATGCGAACGGCAAACTAATAAAAATTCCAGCGCCTAATTGCCGCACAAAGCCCGCTCTCAACAGGAGTTTATGACTAATGACCTCCGCGTCTTTCGGATCATCCCGCTGGGTCTTGACAAAATTTTGACTCATTAACATGGCAATTTCCTCATCATCATAATTTAAAACTGGTAAACACAGTTCTCTATTTCTAACAGATAACCCCCGACATGTCAACAATACATCATAAAAATTGGGCCGTTACCCACCTGTTTTTCAGATTCTTGAATATAACCGCATAAAAATTTCCTTCACCATTGCATTATTACGCAATGTTTTTTACAATGGAGTGGTGATGAAACGAATCGACTTTGCACTTGAACGCCAGATTTCCAGCGGGAGACATTCATGAGCCCCTCCTCCAATTCCGA
The DNA here is from genome assembly GCA_024644125.1 of Candidatus Aminicenantota bacterium. Classification (GTDB taxonomy): domain Bacteria; phylum Acidobacteriota; class Aminicenantia; order UBA2199; family UBA2199; genus JAHELQ01. Next base: position 2,630 of record JAHELQ010000216.1, read on the forward strand.
ATCTCCACTCGCTGTCTGGGCCTGCGGATCCGCTGCCAGTGGCAAATCCTCCATCGCCGGGTCCGCATTGTCGCATCTTGGATTCGAATCGGTCGATCGTGACTCGATATACCAGGAACTACTAAAAAAATACAACCTCGATTGTACATCGCCGGAAATCAACCCAAAAGAAAAAGAACGGCTTCATGCTGAGCATATCACACGGCAAACGGCGGAAGCGATTCTCGCCGAACCTGATTCAAAAGGCGCCATCGATCCCAAAGTGTTTATTGTCCGCCTATCCAAAGGTCTCCACGAGAATAATTTGAGTTTGAAATTCGTGCTGGAAATGGAGAAAACGATTCGCCAGAAATTGGGAATGAATCCAGTGGAAGGCGAGGCATTCCTGACCTCAATTTGCCCTGAAATTAACCGCAGGCAAGATCCGGAGGACGATTTGGCGGAGCGTCAAGTCATCACGCCCTTCCATGTATTGACAGTCGCAAGGGAAATCGCCCGCCGCAAGATCTGCGAAACGAAAAAAAAACGAGGAAACATCCTCGTTATCGAGAGGGGCGTCATCATCAGTGAAGTGCTGGAGATCAAAAGACACCTGGAATCGGAAGGATACCGGACATTTCTCCTCTGGTTTGAATTAAACAGCATCGAGCTGGCAGTGGAGCGCAATCTCGGCCACGCCATTTCCGGCGGCCGCAGAGACATACAAAAAATCATTGGCCGCAGCTTTCAAATGACCCTCCTGGCCAGAGAACTACTGATAGCCCAATTCAATCCCCATACCGCCAAAATCGACAACACCCCATCCGGCGACCAACACATCGAGCGCCACATCTCCCAAACCACCACCCTCATCCAGAACTGGATGAACTCAAAAAAATAAGCGCAGTGGATTATTTAATTGAATTTTCTAACATTTTTTTTTACAATAATAGCAGCGAGTAAATTATAGAAATGATAAACATCACTCAAAAAGAACTTGAAAAAGTATTCAGGAAGCATGACCGTTTCTTGAAATCTCAAGAAAACACAACACTTCCTGCGTACAAATTGATACTTTTTTACACTGTCGAATGCGGTCTAAAATGCATTTGGATGCGAAACAACAATATAAAAAAAACAAATCGGGAGAACGACGACAGCATCGCAGCTTCACAATTCAAACACGACTTGAATCGGTTGATCAATGAATTAAAACTAAATAAAAGAATACCGAAAGGGTACACAAAGAATAAAGAAAAAATTGAGCCGCATTTACTTCACCAGGCCTGGAGATACGGAAAAATCCTGGTTGAAGAAGAAGAAAAAAAATGTATCGAGGCGCTGGAGTGCGTGCTCACCCAATTACGAAATATGCGCCATTAGGAGAGAAATATGGGAAAATATCTTACATGGTTCGACGTTGAACACCGGATTATGCAAAATCGTTATTCTCCATTATGGCCAGAAATCATCATAGATGCCGCCGTCTATTCAGACGAATTGGAAATCAGACTAAAATCGATCGAATATGACAAAGAGAAGGTGATCGAATACCTGGAAGCATGGTTTGGAGGCGCCTATAATTATGAAGAACAGAAAATATACCTGGAATCTACCAGGGGTACCGAAAAAAGATACCTGCAGGTTACATTTTCTGAAGAACCGAATGAAGAATTTATTGCTCCTAAATCTATGAAACCGAACTTTTCAAATTTTATTCTATACCCGGAATCGCCGGATTTAGATGGTCCCGATTTCAAGAAACTTCTTCCGGAACCATCGATTTGGGCTTTCTACTCGTTTAAAGGAGGGGTAGGACGCACATTGCATCTGATTTCATTGGTAAAAGCGATTAGCGAAATACATCCCGACAAAAAGGTACTGATAGTGGATGCAGACCTGGAAGCCCCGGGACTGACTTGGTGGGCAGAAAAACAGCTCGGAAAACCGGGGATATCTTTTCTCGATTTTTTAGCTCTTACTCACTATGACCAATCGACTGATCAGAAGGAATCCATAACCTTATCCTCTGAGTTAGTTCACAGTCAAATGCTGGAATTCGCGACAAAAGACAAGATTATCGAGCATTACTTCCTACCGGCGTTCAAAGATATATCGCAGTCTATGCGGATGCCGATCCGTCCCGAGCATGTATGTCGGGAATCAGGAAAAGAGTGGATTATTCCGGAGTTGTTATGGAAACTGGGTAAACGACTGAATGTACACGCGGTTATTGTAGACCTGAG
>JAHELQ010000216.1:4880-8274 GCA_024644125.1 Candidatus Aminicenantota bacterium
AACCCTATCGGGTCAATCTGTGGAGGGCACAAAAAAAGTTTTGGAGCAATTAAAAAAAATTACACCAAAATTGCAAAAAGAATTCACCGATTACTCCAAATACCTCCCTATCGTCATTTTATCAATGATCAAGGAAGATATCAAAGATCTCCCGGATCTCAATGAAATCAGAGAAGAACTAAAAGGCCTCATTTTGCCGGAAGAGATTGAGGCAGTAGACTTTTTAGGAAAAGAAGCGATCATCGACAGTTTATTCGATGAGAATCTTCTCTATCTCAAAGACCTTGAACACACCATAAAAAAATTAGACGGAACCAGCATGTACGATCAAATGCTCCGTGTTGCGCGAGAATGGATATCTCCTTCTCCCGGAAATCAGAAAAGTAGTCTGGAATTTTCTGATTCCAAATCTATAAACAAAGACCTGAAAAAGTTGTATGAAACCGCTGAAAAATATGAATTTGCTGAATCAGGAGAAGCCACTGACTTCATGATTACTTCGAACCTCAAAGCGATTTCAAGGAAATTTCAGCACAATATGCCGACCGCAGTTATCATGGGAGCAAAAGGCTCCGGCAAAACCTATACCTATCTCCAATTGACCCAGCATAAAAAATGGGGCACCTTCATCATGAGGGTGTTAAAAGAAAAGGGAGATGGGGACGGATACATTTGGCCTCTCCTCAGCCCCTCCGATTTAAAAGACAGAGCTTTAGAGATCATTAAAGAATGCCGGCAAAATACAATCGCTAAACTGGGAAAAGGTTTTGATATAAAAAACTTTTCCAGTGTAGAAATGAGAGATCAAATTGCAGAGACAAAGGAACTGGCAAAAAATGATATGTCCGCCTGGAGGAAAACCTGGTTCCGATTAATGGCCAGAACATTAGGGTGTGATACCGGTGATGATCCGCTCCGGTCAATGCAACAATTACTCGCTAAAGAGGATACTCGTATTATTTTTTTGATTGATGGGCTCGAGAATATCTTCCGGGATACCGGGGAAGATCAAATTGAACAAACTGCAATCGAGGCTCTCTGTAGGGACGTCATCAATGCACTGCGAGAATGGCCCGACAATCGAATCGGTTTATTGGTCTTTATTAGAAAAGATCTCGCTAAATCATCAATACGACAAAACTTCGGCCAATTTGAAGCCCTATATAAAAATTTAGAATTACGTTGGGATTGGGAGGAGGCCCTTCGCCTGGTAGCATGGCTGGTAAAGCAGGCACCAGGTTTGAATAAATATGTGCGATTGGAAGAAGGTATCCCTTTAGAATCGGTCCCCAAAGAACGTATAGAAGATGCATTAATTAAACTCTGGGGATTGAAATTGGGATCCCCCAATTCACGTGAAGCCTACACATCCAACTGGGTCATCACAGTTTTATCGGACTTCAATAGCCAATTGCAGGCAAGGGATTTGGTCCGCCTGATTAAACATGCGGCAAAAATTGCGGAAGGGAAGGAAAAAGAAAAAGATCGTTTACTCTCTCCAATAGCGCTAAGAAATGCGCTGGATCCTTGCAGCGAAAAAAAAATCGATGAATTGAAGATAGAAAGTAGCCAGCTAAAAAGAATATTTTCGAGCCTGGGCGACCTTCGTTCAGACCTAAAAAAAGTTCCCATGCCACGGAGCGACTCAAAACTCGATAGCGATGACATCGAATTTCTGAAAAAAATTGGAATGCTATTTGAAGAGGAAGCGAATTTCTATTTCCCGGAAATCATTCGACGAGGCCTGAATCTTAAATACGCAGAAAGAGGCCGTTCGAAAGTCATTAGCCTATTAAAAAAAGCGAGAAATAACTAAATATACTTCTCAAACAAAAAGATCATTCGTTTCATAAATCACTCTCGCCGGCGCGAAGCCAGGTTTGGGTGCGGCCTATTTTAAAGAGAACCTTGATGTAGCCGAAGACATTCAATTTTTTGCCGCTATCCGCCAATTCCAGATTGCAATGATAAACCTTGCCGTTTTCCGGGTCGAGGATTTTACCGTTCACCCATTCGTCCCCGTCCTTTTTAAATTTCCACATAAACACCATTCCCAGGATTTTTTTGTCTTTTTTATCCCCACTGCATTTATCGCAAACAGGATCGGGATCCTCGCCGGGTTTGGGGAATATCTTCTCGATCCGGCCTTTGAGCACACCTTCATCCTGCCAGATTTTCACGATAGATTTCACCTCTTTGGTATTGTCGTCGATAGTCTTCCAATAACCCTCGACCGCTTCGGCGGCTAGAAGATGCACGTTGCACAACAGAATTGCCAGCAAAAACAAAAATCCATATCCTTGCCATCTTTTTATGATCATCAATCACTCCTCACATTCATTTAAGTAGAGATTTTAAAGTATCGGCGTCAAATTTTCAAATACCTTGTAGAAAATTATTTTAATTTGTTATAATGGAGCTGGAAACCAAAAAAGGAGGATACATGAAACTTCGTGCAATCATTTTATTGACTGTATTTTTATTGGGAATAGGGCAACTCTTCCCGCGGGAAAAACAAGAGAAAATCGGCGAAACGTTGTGGTACACCGAGCAGAATAAGTTCAATGAGATATTGGAGCTGGCAAAAAAAGAAAACAAACCGGTTATGGCGGTATTTTCTGCCACCTGGTGTAAACCGTGTCAAAAACTGAAAAAAGAGGTGTTCAGTACCGGGGAATTCGCGAAAATGACGGATGAAACGTTGCTTTTATATATCGAACAAACCGATCCCAAAGGGACGGAGTATTGCAAACAAAATAAAATCCGGGCCTTCCCCACCATCATGATCTTCTCCCCTGAAGGCAATTTATTGGACACGAATAATGGGAAACCGACGACAGAAGAATTCCTCGCATGGGTGAAAGATGTCAAGGGGGGAAACAATGCCTTCGATATCGCCCGGCAACTGGAAAAAGAACCGAACAACCGGGAATTGATCATGAAGATGACCAAAAGGCTGGCGCCATACAGAATAAAAGAAAAATTGGAATTCCTGGAAAAGTTGATAGAACTGAAGCCCGATCCCCAGGACAGCATTACCCATGAGGCATATGAAATGTTGATCGCCTACGCCCCCTTCTACCTGATGAACCATGCGCCGGACCAAAGGAAAGAGATCGCGCAGACATACGAAAAACATCTGAAAACGTTGATCAAAGAATATTATCCAGACAAATTCCGCTATATGCTCAAACCGGACTCGGGAATCCCCCACATCGTGGCGCTTTACAATAACATGGGACAATATAAGGTTGCGTACAAATTTTTTACAGCTCACATAAAAAAATTACCGGAAAAACCGAACTATCTACCCAACCTTCATTTATATTCCGATGGAGTTAACGCTCTGCTTCACCTAAAAAAAGAGAAAGAGGCAGTCGAGTGGCTTGAAAAA
>JAHELQ010000752.1 GCA_024644125.1 Candidatus Aminicenantota bacterium
AATACCTGGTGGAGCGGTTGGCGGTCCAACGGGATCCCGACCGCAATCCGGTGTTCGATGCCATGTTCGTCTTGCAGGAGGAGCAGCCGGAATTCCAATATGCCAGAGACCTGGGCCTGTCCCCCTATCCGATGCGTAACCCGTTCGTCAAATGCGATCTGGCGTTCGTCGTCACACGAGATGGAAGGGATGCGCATCTGCGCATCGAGTATGCCACGGCTTTGTTCGCCCCCGGCACCATCAAACGTTTCGCCGCCTATTTCGAAGTACTGGTAGCGTCGGCGGCGAAGGATCATTCGCTTCCCATCGCCGCCATCGGTATCATCCCCGATGATGAGAAAAACCTCATGTTGCGAACATTCAACGACACCGCCTGCGACTTTCCCCGGGATGAAACCTTGCACCGCCTGGCGCTGCGGCAGGCCCGGCAAACTCCGGACGCCGTCGCGGTCCAGGAGGCGTGGAGTGGCGACTCGTGGACCTACCGGCGATTGGAAGAAGAAGCGCGCGCTCTGGCGAGCCGGCTTCGGGCCGGCGGAGCGCGGCCCCGGGAAATTGTGGCGGTGGCGATGGAGCCTTCGTTAGCGATGGCGGCGGGAATGCTTGCCGTCATGATGGTTGGCTGCGCCTATTTGCCCATCGAGCCCGGAGCCCCGTCCCGGCGGATCTCAGTCATCCTCGAAGACAGCGCGGCGCGGTGGATGTTGACCTGCGACGAGCCGCAAGCTGGCATCGCCATTATCCCCATCGCTGGCTCCGCGGTCTTTGAAGAAAAGATCGAAGGACCATTCGAGCCGGATCCCGCCGGTCCCGGCGACGCCGCCTACATTATCTACACCTCAGGCTCCACCGGCGTTCCCAAAGGAGTGATGATCGGGCACCGCGCCATCGTCAACATGCTATGGTGGGCCAAACACCATTATCAAATCGTTCCTGGCGATGCTGTCTTGCAATTATCGTCGATTGTGTTCGACGCGTCGGTGGAAGCGATCTTCACTCCTCTGATCGCCGGCGCCCGCTTGGTGTTGGTCAAACCTGAACACCGCCTGGATACAGGACAATTACGCGCCATGCTGGCCACGATACCTGTGACCCATTTCTCCATTGTCCCATCGTTGTACGAACATTATATCGACGGCCTCTGCCGGCATTTGCCCCACTTGCGTAGCGTGACTGTGTGCGGCGAACGCTGCGGCAGGGATTTGATCGAACGGCACTTCGACCATTTGGGCCATGTGCGGCTCTTCAATGGGTACGGCCCGTCAGAGAACAGCGTGTGCTCAACCATCTTTCGCTTCGATCCCGCCTCGCCCGAAGTTCTCATCGGCCAGCCCATCGCCAACGTGGCCTGTTATGTATTGGACAAATACGGCAATCCCGCGCCGTTGGGAACGGCCGGCGAATTGTGCGTCGCCGGCTCCGGACTTGCCAGGGGATATGTGAACCGGCCGGAATTGACGGCCCAATTGTTCGCCTATCATTCGCCCGGCATCCCGTACCGACTCTACAAGACGGGCGATCTCGCCCGTTACAGGCCGGATGGGAATCTGGAGTTCCTGGGGCGCATCGACCGGCAGGTGAAGATTCGCGGCTTCCGCGTGGAGCTGGAAGAGATCGAGCTTCAGCTCATGAAGCATCCCCTCGTCGCCGCAGCCGCCGTGATTGTGCGCGATATTCCGTCGCCGGAGATCTGGGCCTTTATAACCGCCAAAGACGAAGCCGCCATCGACGATGGCTCGGTGCGGGCGTTTTTGGAGGACGCGCTTCCTCATTACATGGTCCCAGTAGGAATCGTCGCTCTGGAAGAGATGCCTCTCACCCCGTCGGGCAAAATCGATCGACAACGGCTTCCGGGCATCGGGCCTCAAGAGCAGATAAGGCGAGCCACGTTCGTCGAGCCAAAAACAGAGCTGGAGACGTTGGTGGCCGGGATCTGGCGGGAAGTATTGGGGGTCGAGTCCGTGGGCCTGCGCGACAACTTCTTCGTCGCCGGCGGCAATTCATTAAGAGTGATGGAGCTGGCTTCGAAGTTGAGTTCGAGTCTCGATCGCCCGGTTCCGGTAGTGGAACTGTTCAAGCACCAGACCATCGCAGCCTTCATCGGCAGCCTCGATTCGACGGGGCCTGTCCCCCTCGCCCTCGCGCCCGAGAGCGATGAACGACGGCTGCTACAAGACCGCGCCCGCGATAGGCGGGATATTCAAAAAAATAGAAGAAGGAGTAGCTGACACATGGACAATCAGACACCCATAGACAACGAACGATCGGGCCTC
>JAHELQ010000217.1 GCA_024644125.1 Candidatus Aminicenantota bacterium
GGGGAACGGGGACAGGCAAATTGTTGTGTTGGGTGTGGGGAGTGTTGGGAGCGAACGATGCTTCGATGCCGCCTCACAGTACCCGAAATCGCCTTCCTCCTAAGCGCCGAAGCCCTGATGAGCGAGCGATTGCTAAAAGAGCTCCCGGCAAGACTGGTCAATCGCGCCAATAGCCTTAAGATAAAGCGATCAATAGATAAACAAAATATCTTTGGGTACTGAGCATTCGACAATGAATACTGGCATTTGCCCAGGGCCCCTGTGTTACTCATGTAAAGCGACAAAACTTGCGCCTTGCTTCAATTGGAGTTAGCGGTCTGCTCGAAGGCAAAATAGGAGGAGAAAAGGCAGTAAGTAACAAGGGTTGGAAGAAAAATTAGGTGGGGGATTCTGGACGTTTTTTTCTTGCTTGCGGGGTTGGTATTTGTTATAATGGAAACATGTGTCTCAAATTTTGTAAGGGGAGGGACCTATGAGTACAGTTTATAACGAAACTGGACTATCCGAGGAAGCCAAAGATATCCATCGCGCGTTGGCAAGCCTGATCGAGGAATTGGAAGCGGTGGATTGGTACAATCAGCGGGCCGACACCACCGGGAATCCGGAGCTCAAAGCGATTCTTTTGCATAACCGGAACGAGGAGATCGAACACGCGTCAATGGCGTTGGAATGGTTGCGCCGCAGAATACCGAAATTCGATGAAGAGCTGCGGACATACCTGTTCACGTCAGCTCCCATCACCCAGACCGAAGGGGTTGGCGGCAGTGCGACAGAAGGTGATGGGATCACTCTCGGCGGGAGCCTGGGAATCGGGAAAACCGGGAAAGGAGGACTATCATGAGCGGCCTGTTAAAACGGTCGTTGACGCCTATTGGCGACAACGCGTGGGAAGAGATCGATAAGCAAGCGAAACGTGTGCTGGAGGGAAATCTCTCGGCCCGTGCAGCGGTGGATTTCAACGGACCGCACGGCTTGACAAAAGCGGCGGTAAACCTGGGTGTCGTTCACTTTAGCCAGGCGGACGTTAAAATCAAGGAACTAAAATGGGGAAAACGCGAAGTGTTGCCTCTTATCGAGTTCCGCATTCCCTTTTCTCTGGATATCAATGACCTGGAAAACCTGGAGCGGGGACTGAAAAATCCAGATCTCGATCCATTGGACAAGGCCTGTTTCAACGCGGCGTTTTTCGAGGAGAGCGCGATTTACAACGGCTTATCTGAAGCGGGAATCGAAGGGATTATAGAAATGTCGCCCCACAAACCCATCCAGTTACCCTCGACATCAGAGGGCATCCAGGAAGCGTTGGAGAGCGGAATCATCACCTTGCAAAAAAATAGGATCGGCGGCCCCTATCATTTGGTGGTGGGAACACAAACCTATCAGAATATCCAGAAAGGCGACGATAAAGGTTACCCTTTATTCAAGCGGTTGAAGGGTATGTTGCGGGGCGATATCCATTGGAGCTCAGCGGTGGAAGGCGGCGTGCTGCTATCCGCCCGCGGAGGCGATTACGAACTGACTGTCGGACAAGATTTATCCATCGGATACCTGAAGCACGACCAGGAAAAAATTCAACTGTTCCTGACCGAGTCGTTTATTTTCAGGGTTTTGGAGCCGAGAGCCGCTGTAGAATTCAAATCTTGATGGACCAATTTGAAAAACAGATAAAACAAACAGCAATTCCGGAAGAACTGGCAACAAGAATCGAATCGATCGCTAAAAAGATGGCGGACGGCGGCTTCCCGCACCCGCCGTCAAAAAAAATTGCGGTCTTCGATCTGGACAACACATTGTTGGACGGTGATGTGGGCGATGCCGTCTTCGTCCAATTGAAACTGGATGAACAGGATGAACCTATAACTGTTGACCGACGGCGAATTCCCCTCTCCTGGAAAGAATATCAGGGAATTCTCGAGCGGGAGGGAAAGATCGCCGCCTACCAGCGTATCACAACGGCGATGGCCGGGATTCCTCTCGACACCCTCGTAAAAACCACGAGAAAAGTGATGGATTGCCGGCAAACGTATCTTCAATTGGAAGGTGAAATGATCCCGGTCCCACGGCCAAACCCCCTGATGCAAGAAGTACTGGTATTGTTGGCCCAGTTGAACTACGAAATCTACATCATCTCTGCCTCTAACCAATTCACGGTCCGGGAAGTGGCCCGGCACTACCTGAATGTCCCGGCATGCCATAGTTTTGGAATTGTACCTGAACTGGAACGCACTGGCGACGATAGCCCGATCTTGACAGACCGTTTGGAGCAGCCGCTTCCCATCACGGACGGGAAGGAGAAAATCTATTTCGACCGGATATCGAGCGAACTCCCCCTCGTTACAGGCGGAGATAGCGATACCGACATCTTTCTCATGAATTTGACCCATCCCGGAGGTATCGCGATCTGGCGCGGAGATTCCGGGAAAAAATTCCAGTATATCAACCAAAATCTCAAACAACCCGAGTGCTTGTTCACACTCGATTTTAAGTACTGAACAAAATTTTCGACGCCCGGCAATTTTTATTGTTCATCTTGTAAAACTCTGTAAAAAATTGTCCGTATTAGACATATGGTTAAAGATCTAAATATTTTTTTTCTTGTTTTGTTCCATATCTCCGTCTTCATTCTTCAGGGTTCCGAAATTCGCGGAATCGTAAAGGATATATACAATCAGCCGGTTGAAGCGGTCACACTTCAATTGTTGGAGAACGGCGCCGCCACCCTTTCGGATCACGATGGAAAATTCTCTCTCGATGTCCCCGATAAATTGCCGGGCGACGATGTCTCGATTCGCGCCCTCCACCGCAGCTACCATCCCTTCGGCATGAAGGTCCGGATAGGTGATGGAACCGCCGCGGTAAACATCTTGTTGATTCCCAGGGAACTTATCAAAGAAGAGATCTCGGTCACGGCATTGAACAAGCAGGAACAAACGATCCAGGTGCCAATGGCGGAGAGCTCCCTCTCGGAACTGGATATCAAGGAGCAAATGCCGGAAAACGTGGTGGATACACTGGGCACAATTCCGGGGATTCATTTCATCGGCAAAGGCGGATTCTCCACCACCCCAAGCATCCGCGGCCTGGCGCGCCGCCGGGTGTTGATATTGGTCGATGGGGCGCGTCTTTCCAGCGACCGACGGGTGGGTGTGTCGGCATCCTTCATTCCTCCGGAAATGATTCGCCGTATCGAAGTGGTCAGATCATCGTCATCGGTATTGTACGGATCGGACGCCATCGGCGGCGTGGTGCAAATATTCACCGCTCCAGACACTCTCCCCGCAAACACGCAAAACAACTTCCACCTCAACATGAATACTAACAACCAGCGCTTCTCCAGCGGGATTTCATTGCAAAAAAAAGACGGCAATCATCTCCTTTCAGCAGGCTTCAATGTGCTTGATGCAGGCGATTATGCCTCTCCACGGCAAGAGATCCGGCATTCAGGCTTCACCTATTACTCCGGCGCATTCACCATCGGATACTTCGACGAATCCCGGCATGTAACCATCGGATATCTCGGCGGTTTCGGCCGCGACATCGGCAAACCCACGCGGGAAAACTCCGCCGAGGACTATTCGACGATTCCATCGGAATCGGAGCAGATATTGCGCCTGAAATGGATCGAAAAAAACGTCATCACCAACGGAAACATGACTGTATCTGTATTCGTAAACCCCTCCCATTACGACCTCGAGAATGTTACCGGAACAAAAAACAGCTACGAGCGTTCGATAACCGATGTCACAAATCTCGGAGTAACCCTGAGCTTGCAAAAATCGCTTTCTTCCCACCTATCTTACCACATAGGTCTGGAGTGGTTCTCGCGACAAAACCTGAAAATCGAAAACATCGAGCGCGTGGACTCCCGGGCAGAATCATCCTTCCCTCTGACCGCCGGTCAACGGAACGACCTGGGATTCTTCGCTACCCTTGACTACAGCGGATGGGAAGGGTTCGATATCATCGGCGGCTTCCGCTACAGCAACTTCTCTATCGAGGCGGACATGCTGGGAGAGCGGCAAATAAAATCGTCGTCCGCCCCTTCTGCATTTCTGGGCATCACCCGGAAACTAGGCACATCCGCATCGTTTTTCCTGGACATCGGCAAAGCCTTCCGCCTGCCATCGTTGAGCGAATGTTTCTATACCGGAATTACCGGACGGAAATACGTGGTTGGAAATCCCTTGTTACGACCGGAGAAAAGTGTCAATGTGGACGCCGGACTCAAGGTATTCTCCGAATCCTTGTTCCTGGGCGTCTACGGATTCGCCTATTCCATCGAAGACCTCATCGAGCGGTTTCGCGACGAAACAGGCATATACACTTACGACAATGTGGCGAACGGCAGAATCACCGGCATCGAGGGGGAACTCCAGTACTTCCCGTCCAATGGGTTGGAGTTGTTCGGCAACGTATCGCTGTTTAGCGGAAAGGCAACCGGCTCCAGCAACCCTCTTAACGACATACCCGCGGCGAGAATATACCTGGGATGCAAAGTGTTTTCAGGCAAATTTTGGGCGGAGGTCAATTATCTTCATTCATTTGCCAAGAAAGATCCCGGACCGGCGGAAATCCTGAACCAGGAATACGACCTGCTGAACCTCAAAGGAGGCTATTATTTTTCAGCCAACCTGTTCCTCTTTTGTAGGGTCTCGAATGTGTCAAACTCCTTGTATTACGCCAATCCCGACCCTGATATTCCCGAGGCCCCGGGGACCCAGATATCCACCGGTGTGCATTTTTATTTTTAAGCTCTACTTTTTGCAGTTGAAAATCCTGAAAAACAATCTATTATTTAACTAAGGGGAGGGAAAAATGGCAACCATTAAAATAGGAGACAAGATTTCCAATTTCATATTAAAAGACCAAAAGGGCGTTGAAATAAAACTGGAAGACTTCCGCGGTAAAAAAGTGCTGCTGTCCTTTCACCCGCTGGCATGGACCGGGGTTTGCACCACTCAAATGCAATCGTTGGAGAGCAACCTTCACAGTCTGACAGAACTGAACACGGTGCCCCTTGGCGTGAGTGTCGATTCCACAGTCACCAAAAAAAACTGGGCGGAAGCTATCGGAATAAAAAATGTCCATTTGCTATCGGACTTCTGGCCCCATGGCGACGTGGCCAAACAACTCGGCCTATTTCGGGAAAAGGAAGGAATCGCTCACCGGGCAAACGTCATTCTCGACGAAGAGGGTAAAGTGATATTCATAAAAATATACGATATACCTGAAGTACCGGATATGAAGGAGATTATTGAATTTCTGGAACGCCAACAATAAATAAGTGAGTTCGTGGGTTGAATAGAATACCCGCCCCCTTTAGGAAACCTAAACCGGATATTCGGGCAACTCCCGAATAATGAGGGAATATAGGCGATATTTTTTCTTGACAATTGGAATTGGAAGTGGTAAAAAAGTCTTATGCTTACTACATATGAAAGAGAACTTGAAGAGCGGAGAATAATTAAAAAAGAAACGCGGATATCCATGATCATCGGTATATCTGCGCTGGTCTCAACCGTCATATACGCTCTTCTGGCTAAATACATCACGATCGATTTAGGTCTGGCCCCAAAGTTGCGGGAAGACATTTACGGAGTTCTCGTGCTGGTTATCATACTGATTATGATCGGCATTCTAGGGGCGAGGAAAAGCATCTATTATTCGCCGAAACTCATTAAGGACGAATATAGCCTGACACAAATATTGGAAAAGTGGCGGACCCTCGATATCATCTTGATCGCAGTAGCTGAAATTATCCCCCTCCTGGGTTTGGTCATTACCTTGTTGGGTTTGCCTTTCGAGCGGACATGGTTTATTTTTTTGACCGCAGGCCTTCTGATGATCATCTTGATGCCGATGGGTGTCAAGGTTAGAAGTAAACTCTCGATCTTGCGCAATCAGCATCCGAACATTTAATGCAACATCCGGGAAATAACACCAGGAAGCACCCTCTCCCAACCGTAGATATTGTAATACGTATCGAAAATGGATCCCCTCCACATCGACAGGCAAATGGTGTTCGATCATGAGGAGATCATTCAAGAATTTGTTACGTCTTATTTGAGGCATTCCTGACAAGATATAGTTTGTAAATAGATTTGAAATATAATATAATAAAATGGCCTGGAGATGCAGATGAATAAAAAGATTTTATTAGTGGAATATGATCCCCCAGTCATCGACACCATTAAAGAATTACTTTCCCATCCAATATTGGAAATTACCACTGCGCCGGAGGGGGAATCGGCCAAAACAGTTCTGGAAAATAAGAGTTTCGACCTGGTAATCACAGCGGCCATGTTACCCAAATTCCATGGTTTTAATCTGTCGCGGTACATCAGCGAGCATTTCCCAGGCACCAGAGTTGTTATCATGAGCGGGATTTATAAAGCCATCGAGTACAGACACCAGGCGATCGGTCAATATCACGCCCAGGATTTTTTCGAGAAACCGCTGGACAAACAAAAATTTAAATCCCGTGTTCTTGAATTACTGGAGATAGGCCCCGCGGATCTCTCCCAACCGTTCGGACCCGCCACCGCCCCACTGCCGGTTGTGGACACGGCGCAGATTCCGGCCATAAAAAAAACATACGACAGAAAAAGTAATTTCAGTTCAGATGATTTGTTCGGCGATATCATCAAAAAAATAGAAGAGAAACCTCTTCCCCCAAAGCAGGGTCCCAAGCCCCTCCCCCACACCTACGATGAAGAGGTGGAAATTTTAATGGACCCGGCTCAAAACTCCCAACCCACACAGCAAAAACAAAAGAGCCCGTCCCAACTGCTGGATTCCGATCTAAACGACCTGCTACTCAACGACCAGAGGGAAAAGGATACGCGCCGATTCAAAAAAATAGAGGACGATATTTCCAGGCGGTTCGAAGAAACCCTGTCCGGCCTGGGCCTTAATACAGGAAATTCAGCCAAAAAGAGAACCCAAACCGCTTCCACCCAAACAATGCCTACGCCGCCTGCTCCGCCCCAACCGGTTCCCGATTCTCAGATCTCCGCTCCTCCCCCTAAACCCGGAGTATTGCCGGAAGAAAAATATGAATTCGACAACTATGACATACTTGGATTGATTGCCCGCGGCGGAATGGCGGAAATTTACAAAGCCAAGAAGAAAGGGGTCAAGGGATTCGAAAAGATCATCGCAATTAAAAAAATCCTCTCCGGATATGGAGAAGACGATAAATACATCGAGATGTTTGTGGACGAGGCGAAAATAGCCGCTGAACTCACTCATCCAAACATAGTCCAGATCTACGACCTCGGGAAAAAAGACGATTATTACTTCATCGCCATGGAATATGTGCATGGCAAAGATCTAAGATTACTGATTAAACGTTTGTCCGAATTATCGGTCCGTATCCCCGAAGAACTCGCCGTTTACTTGATCCTGAAGATTCTGGAAGCCCTCGGCTACGCACACAGTGCAAAGGACAGCCACGGCAACAACCTCGAGATCGTGCACAGGGATATCTCCCCCCCCAATATTTTGCTCTCTTACTCGGGAGACGTCAAGCTTACCGATTTCGGAGTATCCAAAGCCCGCATTAAAATGCACCAGACAGTCTCCGGTGCATTGAAGGGAAAGCTTCTCTACATGTCGCCCGAACAGGCCCGGGGTGAGAGGGATATCGATTCCCGGTCGGATCTCTATTCCGTTGGCGTCATCCTTTACGAATTGATCACCGGCGAAAAATTATTCATGGACACCTCCGAGATATTAATATTGAAGCGGGTCCAGGAAGGCTTCGTGTTGAGTCCCTCCGAATTAATCAAAGACATCGATCCGCAATTGGAACGGATCATCCTCAAAACCCTGGCAAAAAATAGATGGGAGAGATACCAATCCGCCTCCGAAGTGATCAATGAACTTGAGAATTACCTGCGCAACAAATACGATCACATACCGGCATCGATCCATATGGCCCATTTTCTGTTCAAAATTTTCCAGGAAGAAATAAAGAAAAAAGGAATTAAAGTCGATCTCAAAGCATTACCTTACGAAATAAAACCTCTCTCTATTTCCCGGCCGGAGTTCACCCCGTTTCAAATGGACGATGATGAAGATAGAGCGGACGCGAGAAAAACATCCGACACCCAGGAGCTGGAGCAAGAAGATCTGGAAGAAGGATTCGAGCCTTCAGTAGAAATCAACTTTGATGAAATCGACCACATGGAAGAGCCGGATGACCCCGCAGAAAAAATCGCCCCCCCAAAACAAACAGAAATT
>JAHELQ010000753.1 GCA_024644125.1 Candidatus Aminicenantota bacterium
TGAACCGAGAGGGAGGCCTGCCCTCCGGTCTGGACGCATTTTTACGGGTTTTTTTGCCCGATTATATGATTCCCGCTTTTTTTACGGTGTTGCCCACTATCCCCCTGACCGCCCATGGCAAGATCGACCGGGTGCGGTTGCCGCAGCCGGCGCCGGAGGCTGGGACGCGCGGGACGCCGCCGGCTACTCCTCTGGAGGAGGAGTCGGTGAGGTTGTTTGCGGAGGCGTTGGGGGTGGACGAAGAGACCATCGGCATGGAGTCGGATTTTTTCCGTTTGGGAGGGCATTCTCTCAAGGCGACGGCGTTGGCGGGCAAAATTTTTTGCCGTTGGCAGGCGCGACTGCCGTTGGCGCAATTCTTTGGCGCGCCTACGCCCGCTGCGTTGTGCGAGTTTTTGCGGGGCGCGGCGGGGACAGTGGAGACCGGCCCCGCGCCATGCGAGGAGCGGGAGTACTACCCACTGACTCCGGCTCAGGAGGGGGTGTTTGTGAAGCTGCGTTACGAGGGCGGCGCGCTGGCGTACAACATTCCCCATTGGATTCCGTTGCGGGGACAGGTGGAGCCGTCGCTGTTGGAGCATGCGTTGGCGGCCTTGATCCGGCGACACCGGATTCTTGCCTCCGGTTTTTTCGAGGTCGAAGGTCAGCCTGTGCAGCGGATCTTCAAAGAGGCGCGGTTCCGGCTGGAATTCCTGGCCGGGGATGGCGCCGATCCCGCCTCGGTGATGGCGTCGTTTGTCCGGCCGTTCGACCTTGACTGTCCTCCGTTGTTGCGGGCGTTATTGTTGCGGCGGGGCGGCGAGGATGATTTGTTGCTTCTGGATGTCCACCATCTGGCCAGCGACGGCTTCTCGCAGGAGATCTTCCGCCGGGAGTTGGAGGTTTTGCTGCGGGATGGCGAGTTGCCGTCGCTGGCGATTGAATATACCGATGTGGCGTTGTGGCGGCTGGAGCTGCGGAGGGGCAGGTTATGGAAGCGGCACCGGGAATTCTGGCTGGAAGGGTTTTCCGGCGGCGCGCCGCTGATTCGCCTGCCCCTCGATTTTTCCCGGCCGGCGGTCAAGAGCTTCGAAGGCGCTCTGGTCCCCTTCGGCGCGGACGAGGAGCTATCGGTAGCCCTTCACCGGCTGGCCGCCGCTACCGGCACAACCTTGTATATGGTGTTGTTGGCCGCCTATTTTGTGTTGCTGCACCGTTACACCAACCAGGAGGATCTGGTGGTGGGATCGCCGGTGATGGGGCGTTTTCATCCAGCGCTGGAACCGGTGGTAGGATTGTTTGTCAATATGCTGGCATTGAGGGCGCGGCCACGGCCGGGTGTGACCTTTCGCGACTTTTTGGCGGAGGTAGCGGAGCGGGCGGCTCTGTGCATGGAGCACCAGGTCTTCGGGTACGAGGAGTTGGCGGCGGAGCTGGGGCTCTCGGGGGATATGTCGCGCAATCCGCTGTTTGATGTGGTGTTGGCGATGCAGACGCCGCGGGAGCGGGCGGGGAAACCGAAGAAAAACGCCGCGCCGCAGGCAAGGACTATGGCCAAATTCGATCTCTTGCTCAACGTGTTCCCGGCGCCGGACGGGATCCGCATGGTGTTTGAGTATTGTTCGCGATTGTTTTACGAGTCCACGGTTCGCGACATGGCGGACCACTATCTCCAGATCCTTGGCCGGGTGGCCGGCGATCCCGGTCTTTTGATCGATGCCATCGATATAACAAGCGGATTGGCGCTGATGGACGGGGAGAGCGGTCTTGACGACGGGGATTTTGGTTTTTGAAAACGAGGATGACGATGAAGAAGCAAAAAATATTGTTGGTGATGTTGCCGTTCTGGGATCCGTTGATCCCGCCGCAGGGGATCGCGCATTTGAAGCTTTTCCTCCGCAGTCACGGTTATGAGACTCTAACCCGGGACGCCAACACCGACGAGCGGTTCAAGGAGATTTACAACCGGTATTTCGCGGTGTTACGACAAAATGTACCGGAGGAGAAGCGGGGCAATTTTTTCAATATCGGGCACGATGTGTTGCGCAATCATATGACGGCCCATATCCACGCCCAAAACCCGGGCCGTTACCGGGAATTGGTGCGGATTTTGGTGGATAGGACCTTTTATACGCCATTGGAGGGGGATGCGGTCGATAGCCTCATCGGGTTGCTGGATGAGTTTTACCGGCGGTTGGCGCTATATATGGACAGGTTGCTGGAAGAGGAGAATCCGGCGGTGCTGGGGATTTCCGTTCCCCGCGATTGTCTGGGACCCTCTTTGT
>JAHELQ010000218.1 GCA_024644125.1 Candidatus Aminicenantota bacterium
GGCTCCGTACAATTCGCCGGGTGAGAAGGCGGGAATCACGGCGCCGGTCCGGTAGTCCAACCGCGATGCGATGGTGCCGCCGGTGCCGAAGAGTTTGACATACGGTTTGTTTGGGGAGGTGGGGAATTCTTTTTCCGGGATCTTGTAATGGGCCTCTTTATACCCGACCTCTTCGATGTGTTCGATGGTGTCGGCGGCGATGCCCACATTGTAGCCGGTGATCAATTTCAAGACCAGATGGCGGTCGTCGTCGTGCTCGGACCTGGGAAGAATGATTCCCTTGAATTCACCGCGGGTGCTCTTGACGACGGCCTGACTCCAAACCCGTACTTTGAACTTTTTCAAGACTTCCAGGGTCTTGCCTTTATATCCTTTGAACATATCGCTCATTGTTTGCCTCCATTCACCAGGTCTTTCAGCTCCCGCAAATCAATATTACCCACAGCCAGCGGTCTCAATTGCCCCATGATCCAACGGGTCTCGGCCGCCGGATCGGATGAAGTGCGGATCTCCCCATATTTCTCTTTCAATACCGGTAAATCGGCGAGAATTTGTTCTCTGGTGTGCTTTCTGTAATTGGCGGTGGTGAGAACCGACTCGAGATTCATGTTGGGATGCTGGTAGAGTACCGGCAGCATATATTTGATGATCTCTTTATCCAATTTTTGGTCACGGGCGAAGGCGAACAGGTTGCGAATTTTTTTATAATCGAAGACTCCATCGGAGATCATTCTTCCTTCGATGTTCTTGAGGTTGTGGCCAATCAGCGTGCCGGTGAATACCGGACATTCTTCAAACTCCTGCACAATTTCCTCGATGACCGGAAAGAGGTTACGCTTCAATATGTAGGTGTAGGTATCTGCGGGGATGTTCCAATCTTGCATGCGGTTGATACGATTGCGGACCGTATCGGGCAATTCCTTACGGATCCTTTCGATTTTTTCCTCGCCGATGGAAATTGGAGGCGAGTCGGTGTCGGGGTACATGCGGTCGGGTCCGGGAAGCACCCTCTCGAAGATGGTGGTGCCGTCTTTCAATGATTTCCGGGTTTCGTTGGGTACTCCGATGAACGCCAATTGGCAGCGCTCCTGGATGGTGTCGATAGCGGTGGGTATGTCTGACGCGGGGCCCCAGACAATAATCTGGGCGTCGTTGTCTCCGCTTCCCAACAATTTTCTGATGGGGGCAAAATCAAAATCCGACGCTCCATCGCCGAACGATTCAGAATGAAGCATGTTGGGTCGTTCGAGACAGGCGATGACCTTGAGACGGTCCGCCAATTCGTTGGCGAACATCTGGCCCGGCTGGGTGAAGTAGGAGAGAATACCTTTGAATTCCGGCAAGTTGATGGCCACCAGACGGTAACCGTCTTCCAGCGGGATTTTGCAAGGTAGATTATCGAGGCCGATGGTGTCCACCGGGATTGGTTTCCAGGAGGCGTTCCAATCATCGGTCTTCTTGATCCGTTCTGTCAACAGGTCGCGAATTTGCAAAAGCGCCCATTGGCGGAAAGCCTCGTTATGGGTGAGACGGGGAATCCATTGGATATGGGCAACGCCTTTTATTTCGACGCGGGTGCCGCCGGTGACGCTGACATTGACATCCTGGCGGGCGGCTCCTATTCCGGTGCGGACCTCGCCGGTACTGCGGGCCAGGAAACGGAGGTAATGTCCCGCTTCAGCCGCTTCATCGGGAGTGAGCATATCGGCGTAAGTCACGGTCTCGATCAAAGGCATGCCCAGACGGTCTGTGGTGTAGACGCGTTTATGCCCGACATCCGATACTTCCCGGCAGGAATCCTCTTCCAGGCTGAGTTGGATGATACGGACTTTTTTGTTTTTTAGAGGAATTTCCCCTTCAATGCCTACGATTCCCGTTCTCTGGAAACCCGTGGGGATGCTGCCGTCGAGATATTGCTTCCGGGTGATATGAAATTCACCCACAATGCTTGAATTCAATAACAATGCGACTTTGACGGCTATATCGAGAGCTTCCCGGTCTAGATGGAACGGGGGGGTATCGTCGATTTCATAGGTGCAAGCGGTTTCGTTCTTGATATGGTAGTAAATATTTTTTTTTGTCTTGAATTCCATGAGGGCGGTGCCATCGTATTCGCCCAATTCGCTCAATGTCGGGCGCATGTGCCGAACGACTTCCGCGTCATAATCGCTCTTGTCGTTGTACAGGCCGGCGGGACATCGGCAGAAAAGTTTCTTTTTGGTTTTCAACTGCTGGTGAATTTCCAGTCCGCATTTAAAACCCAATTGTTCATATGTGCCGCGGGTGGCCTCTTTTTTAGAGACATACCCCACTTTGGATTTGGATTGCTGGTAATTCGCTTCCGGATTGAAAGGTTCGTTTTCCTTTGTATTCATATTTATCATCCTCACATTCAAAAAACCTTTGTTTGTTCAAATTCATGCGGTTTTTGGATAAAAAACCGATAGGAAAAAGAATAAATATCAGTATATTTTTTCATTAAAGTATTGTCAAGGGGAAAAATTTTACCTGCGGTTATTTTTTTGCCAGTACTACATTTGAACCGGGGAACCAATACTGCTATAATTTCCCTTCAGCATTGCCAGGAAAAATGAATGAATTTTAAAATAATTAAAAAGTATCTATCCATCCCGTACGTCTGGTCGTTCACCACCTATTTTAGCGAAGGATTTCCCTACTCCATCATCCGCTCGGTTTCAGCGGTTTTTTTCCGGGACATGAAAGTACCCCTGGAATCCATCGGTTTGACTTCGCTCTTCGGACTTCCCTGGATCATCAAATTCCTCTGGGGGCCGCAGGTGGACGAATACAGTACCAAACGACGTTGGCTTCTAACGATGCAGACATTGTTGGTGGCGATGATGGGGATCGCAGCGCTGTTTGCGCCGCTGGAATTCAATGTGCGCGCCATCGCGGTGTTGTTCTTTATCGGCTCCTTCATAGCCGCCACCAACGATATCGCCATCGACGGCTATTACATGGAAGCCCTGGATCAGGAGGGACAGGCGAAATTCGTGGGCTATCGCACCATGGCCTACCGGGTCGCCTGGTTGACCGGGAACGGAGTCATCGTCACCATCGGTACGACCACAGGTTGGCCGCTGGCTTTCTTGGCGGCCGCAGGAATTTTCGGACTTTTTTTGGTGTATCACCTGTTTTTCCTGCCGGAGGCGGAATCGGTCGATAAACCGGCGAATCTATTATTCGGCCGGTTGATCAAGCCCAGGACAATAGCGGCAATGATCGTCGCGATCCTGGGAGTTCTGGGAATCCGTCTTTTTTTCAAAACAGATTTTTACACTACGCTGGAAGCCGGGTTGCCGGTATTGAAAAAAGTCACCTTCGCCCATTGGGTGGCGTTATTGTTGTTTTTGGGGTTGGTGATGCTCGGGGTGTTTCGCCGCCGCATCAAACAGTGGCTGTTCCGGGATCCGGATTCGTATTATGGAAAGGCCTTCATCTATTTTATGGAGCGCGACAAGGTGTCGATCATCCTGGCGTTCATCATCCTATTGCGGGCTGGGGAATGGACATTGGCCCATATGGTGTCGCCGTTCATCGTGGATTTGGGCATCAAGATCCACTACGGCTGGATTAGCGGCCTGGTAGGGCTTCCGGCCTCCATTGCCGGCGCGATGCTAGGTGGTTGGGCTATATCGAGATTCTCTTTGAAAAGGGTCATCTGGCCGTTTATCATGGCGCAAAACGTCACCAATCTCATTTATATGGTACTGGCGATTCATCTGGGCCGGTTCCTGGAATTGAACCAGGGAGCGGAGCAGGTTGTAGGTATCGGCGCCGCCAATCTGGCGTTCACCGCCGCGGTACACGGATTCGACCAATTCGCCAGCGGTCTCGGCACATCGGTGCTAATGACCTACTTGATGCGTATCTGCCATCAGGAATACAAAGCGGCTCATTATGCCATTGGTTCGGGCCTCATGAACCTCACCGGCCTGTTCGCCGGCGTCATCAGCGGATTCATCGCCGGGGCATACGGTTACGCGTGGCTCTTCGGGATCAGTTTCGCCGCCGCCATTCCCGCGATGGCGTTGATTCCCTACCTCCCCTACCTGGACGAAAAAAAATCGCTCGTTGTGTAGGAAACTGGCTTCATCTTCCAGATGCCCCGTTGCCACGATGAGTATTTGCGCGCCGGCGGGACATGCAGCGATTGTCCCGGCGTTTGGTTGAAATTATTGGAATAATTCCATATTATTTTATATAGATGGTTTTGATATTGACGAATTCTTTGATCCCAAAATGGGAGAGCTCCCTTCCGTAGCCGCTCTCTTTGATTCCGCCAAACGGAAGACGTGGATCGGATTTGACAAAGGCGTTGACAAAACAACTTCCCGCCTGGATTTCCTCCTCCGCCAAACGCTCCGCTTTTTTTATGTCTGCGGTAAAAATGGCGGCTCCAAGACCGAAAATGGAATCATTGGCAACCGCGATCGCTTCACCTTCGTCCTTTACAGGAACGATAGCGGCCACAGGCCCGAACAATTCTTCGTCATAAGCGGGCATGCCTTTTTTTATGTTTGTAAGTACGCTGGGAGGATAAAAAGCTCCGTCGCCAGAGGGAATTTCGCCGCCCAACAAACATTGCGCGCCCATGGCGACACTTTCCACTACCTGCCGGTGCAGCTCGTCCCGGAGGTCGTAACGGGCCATGGGGCCGATATTGACAGTTTCGTCCAGAGGGTCGCCCATTTTTTTTGCCCGCATGTTTTCCACCAACAATTCCTCGAACCGCCGGACAACTTTCTCCACAACGATGAACCGTTTGGCGGCGATGCAGCTTTGCCCCGCATTGATCAGCCGACTGACGGCGCATGTGGCGACAGTCGCTTCCAGATCGGCGTCTTCCAGTACGATGTAAGGATCGCTTCCGCCCAACTCCAGGACGGTTTTTTTCAATACCGAACCGGCCTTCGCCGCCACCGCCTTCCCGGCAGGAGTACTGCCGGTCAACGTCACAGCCCGGACCGACGGATGTTCGATCACCCAATCCACCATATCGCTGCCGATTAAAAGAGTGCGGAAAATATCTTCCGGGAAACCCGCTTTTTTGAATACATCTTCGATTGCCAGCGCGCAACCGGGGACGTTCGAGGCGTGCTTCAGAATCCCTGCGTTCCCCGCCATCAACGCCGGCGCAGCAAATCGGAACACCTGCCAGAAGGGGAAATTCCATGGCATCACCGCCAGTATCACTCCCAGAGGCTGGAATGTGACAAAACTTTTGGACGCGTCGGTTTGAACCAATTCAGGAGCCAGAAACAATTGGGCGTTCTCGGCGTAATATTCACATACCCAGGCGCACTTGAGTGCTTCGGCGCGGCCTTCGCCAATGGTTTTGCCCATTTCCAGAGCCATCAATTCCGCGTAACGATCGGCATCATCCCTGAGTATCTGCGCCGCGTGTTTCAATAATCGGGCGCGCTGAGAGAACGCCGTTCCGCGCCACAAAGAGAAGGCCCGGTCGGTTTTGGCGATTATCTCGCCTGCCTCTTGACGGGAAAGGGTGTCATATATTTTGACGACATCGCCGCTTGCCGGATTCATCGTTTTAATAGCCATATTCTTTCCTCCTTGAAATGTATTTATATCGACAGAGTTCGGTTATTGACCGATCGGCGCGTAAAAGATATGGTTGCCCACAATCCGTGTGATTATTTTTTTCTCTTTTTCCAGTATATCGATGTATTTAAAAAGTTCGACCCGTTTCATACCGGTCAGAGTCACAAGGTCTTCGATGGTCAAGGGCCTGCGTTGGACGGTATTCAGGATGCTGCTCTCGAGGTTGCGGCTGAAGGAGGCGATTTCTCCCCGCTCCCGCACCCTCTTGATCACCTCCACCGGCAAATCATTCCATTTTTCGACGATGGACTGCAACACAGTTGTATCGACCGGAAGCACATTCTCGTAGGCCGGCGGCCGGTCCAGACTGTTCAGTTGGACGCGGGTGGGATTGATTCGCTTCAAGGTCCGGTGCAGGAGCTCTAGCTCTTGGTCATTGTCATTGACTCCGCCGACGATGAAAACTTCGACCCATAACTGCCCCTTGTAGCGGGCGGAAAACCCTACGAGCCCTTCGATCACGTTCTTCAATTCCAGATCCTTGTGAGGCCGGTTGATTTCGGCGAACGCTCCGGGAGAGGCGGCATCGAGAGACGGAAGAATCAAATCTGCCGCCAGAAGAGCTTCCTGCACATCGTCAAGGTACAACAACGTCCCGTTGGTCAGCACCGCCACCGGAATATCGCTCATTGCCTTGATTCCTTTGATTATGGCTCCGATATCTTTATTCAGGGTCGGCTCGCCGGAGCCAGAAAAAGTGATGTATTCGATATATTGAGCTCCAGCGATGGATTTTTTTATCTCCCCCAATATGGCATCGACCGAGACAAAACTCTCGCGCCGCAACGACAGATTTGTAGTTTTGCTGCACTCGCAATAAATACAATCCAGACTGCAGGTTTTGAAGGGGATGATATCGACGCCCAGGGAAATCCCCAAACGGCGGGACGGAACAGGTCCGAATACATGTTTCACTGAATTCATTGTTTTATTATACTCCCAGGTGGGAATCCCGGTCAACAGGGATTCGCCGTTTCCCCGGGGAAACGGCGACATAGTGCGACACTTTATTTTTATAGATCTAAATCGATACTGTCTTTGGTTTTTTTCCTTCTCTTACTATCCATCTTGTCCCATTTATCCATGCAACTATCGTCTTTCCCTTTGACAAGGGAGCATTCCAGATATTCGCTGATGTATAGGATGCAGGCCCTGATGGCTTTGCCTGTGGGAGTTTTGGCGTGAGCGCCGCCGGCAATGGAAAAACCCTTGATATAAGCGCCGGCGTTGATCGCTTTCGATTTGGCGTTGGCTTCGATAGTGCGGGCATCCACAATTTCTCCGGTTTCCGTGTCGATAACTTTCACATCGACAGCGATATAGATTTTCTGTTTTTTACCGCCCAGGCTGACGCCCTTAAAGCCGATCCCGCCGCCGACACCAGATGTCCCCTCTTCAAAAGCGGACACAGTTCCGGCTACGATATATTTGGCTCCTTTAATATTTCCGATTTTCGCTTTGGTGGCTTCGTTGATTCTGCCGGAAGCACCCAGATCCTGCTCGCCCATCACTGCGTCCAATTCCTGCCGCTCCAGAACCTGGAAAGAACCGGTATTGGCAAGTTCCGCGCCCAACATATCAGCTAATTCGCGACTCACACTACCGGACCACCATCCAGCGGAGGTATCATTCGTGAAGCGCAGCACGCCGATACGCGGTTTTTCCTGGGCCAAACCGACCATTGTACCCAGAACCAATAAAAAAATCACTGCAAACAGAATTGTTCTTTTCATCATTTCCTCCATTTTTTGTTACAAATCACTAAATTTCCATCATTTCTTTTTTTTCTAGAAACATAGTATAATTTAAATGTGAGGTAAAAGTCAATTTTTGTCGCATACAATTTGAAACTTTTTAGAAATATTCACAGTCTATATGAATCTATTAAATCGTTGGGACTTGATGGATTTCAGAGCGGGCAACGATTGTGGGAAATTTATTGAATTTAGTATGGAATTATGATATAAAACAGTTTTTAAGA
This sequence comes from Candidatus Aminicenantota bacterium, assembly GCA_024644125.1. Taxonomy (GTDB): domain Bacteria; phylum Acidobacteriota; class Aminicenantia; order UBA2199; family UBA2199; genus JAHELQ01. The sequence goes on from JAHELQ010000218.1 coordinate 7,625, forward strand.
ATGAGGTTCGGAATGAAAAAAACAATCATCGTCTTAATGGTTTTATTATGCTTGCAAATAGCCCTTTCGGCAGCAACCATTGAAAAGATTATCATACAGGGCAATAAGAAAGTCTCGCGGGATACGATCCTTTTTTATATGAAATCGAAAGTGGGTGGAATCTACTCTGAAAAAGTGCTGAAGCAGGATTTCAAATCCCTCTGGAACACCGGATTCTTCGAAAATATCCGCATCGAAACAGACGAAGTAGGCGGCGGCATGACCATCGTGATCATTGTGCAAGAAAATATGATGATCTCTAAAATCACCTATAACACCGGTAAAAAAATCAAGCAAGGTGATATTCTAGAAAAACTTCAAGAGAACGACATCGTTCTGACGACATTTTCACACTTCAATCCGGTAAAGTTAAAGAAAATTGAGCAAACCATCAAGGAAATGTTGCAGGAAAAAGGTTACAATGAAGGCAAGGTTAATATCACGTCAGAGGAAGATGGCGACAGTATCGCTTTAACGATTAACATCGACCACGGCCCCAAGACCAGGATCGGCGACATCGTGTTCGAAGGTCTCGATACCGATTTGGTTCCCGCCAGTTTTTTGAAAC
>JAHELQ010000219.1 GCA_024644125.1 Candidatus Aminicenantota bacterium
TCCGCCCCCCCCCCCTCCACCAAAAGTGGAAGAAGTAAAGAAAGAGGAACAAGAGGCTATGGAGGACCAACTTCGTCGCAGCGTTCAATTTGAAGGGTATATAATCAAAGAAACCCGGAGTCACGCGCTGTTGAATATCAATGGCGAATATTTTGTGGCGGCCGCTGGTGACTTTGTAATGAATAACAGGATTAAGGTTTTGAAAGTTGATAAAAAGCTTTTAGTTATAGAAGCGGAAGCCAAAGAATTTGAAATTAGATTGAAGGGAGATGAGGACGATGAAGAATAAGATGAACAGAATTGCCGCAGTGTTTTTGTTAATTGTTCCTCTATTAATGATTTTAAACAGTTGTTCTGCAAATGCACACCGGGTGAAACCCGGAATGGATTTATACAAAGCCGGAGAATATGACAAATCGGTGGAATATTTCGAGAAACTGCTGAAGAAATTCCCGGCGGATCGTGATATCAGGGCCCTACTTTTCCGGGCTAAATTGAATAGTTACTATCATCATTTGGGGATTGCCAGGAAATACGGATCCATTCCAGAGAAAAAAGAGGAAGCGATCGCTGAATATAAAATTTCGCTGGCAGTTTTCCCGGATAACAAACGAATTCAGCAAGAGTTCGATGAATTTGTGGGTGTCACGCCAAAGGCGAGCGAAAACGATTTCCGATCCGCAATTGTACCTCCAGTTACCTTGAATGTAGACAGTCGCGAACAGATCTCCTTAAAATTGCGCAGTGTTCCCATTACCAATATTTTCAAAATGTTGGGGAAATCGTATAATGTCAATTTCATTTTTGATAAAGATTTTCGGGATTTTGTCTACACTATGGAAATTGAGAATATCGGGTTTTACGAAATTTTGAACCAGCTCTGCATGGTTTCCAACACCAAATACAGAGTTATTGACACCGCGTCGATCTTGATATATCCCAATACAACCTTCAAGAACAGGACATTCGCTCTGCGCGGTATCAAGGTGTTCTACCTGTCGAATATCAAGGCCGAAGACGCCAAAAAACTGATTATGGCGGTTTTCAGGGAAGAACAAATCATGGTGCAAGACGATACCACCCTCAATACGCTGATTGTCAAGGCGGACAACCAGACCCTTTATAGCATAGAAAAATTCCTTGCCAAGATTGATAAGGAAAAGAGTGAAATTGAGGTGGATATTGAGATTATTGAAGTGAACCGCAATCTCTTGAACCGTATCGGCATGACATTCGGAAGCACGTTATTGAGTTTCGCCGCCGGTTCAGGTAACGGTGGCTCAGACGGACAGGTGAACCCCACCATCGAGACCGGAGATTTGAAGAACACAAATTTTTATGTGACTCTGCCGACCGCCGCTCTCAATTTGCTGGCCTCGGACGATAACAGTAAGATTATCGCAAAACCAAATCTTAGAGGGGTAAATAACGAAGATATCAAGTTTATGGTCGGCGACGAGGTCCCAATTCCGCAAACGCAATTCCAGCCTATCGCAGCCGGTGGTACCCCCACGCAGCCGATGACGACCTATCAATACAAAAATGTCGGTGTTGAGATCAAACTCACGCCGTTTATTCATGATAATGATGAAGTGACTCTGAAAATGAAGCTGACGATGAACTTTCTCTCAGGCTACATCGATAATTTTCCTACTTTTGGAAAACGTGAATTGGAAAACGTTATTCGTTTAAAAGGCGGAGAAACAAATATTATCGGAGGTTTCATCAAGGATGAGCAGCGGGGAACTCTTGGCGGTATACCGGCTTTATCGCAAATTCCAGTGTTGGGACGTTTATTTGGAAGTTCAGAAAAAACCATCAAGCAGACCGATTTGATCTTCTCAATCACACCTCGCGTCATTCGCAAAATGGAACCCACAGATTTCGATATCTCTACCATCTGGGGTAGTTCCGATGATCCGCCGGGCGGAGGGGACGCTCCCAGCGGCCGGATCGTAGAACCTACCCGCGAATTGCAGGATGAAGAGGAACCGGATGAAAAACGACCGGCTACCATGGTCACCATCTCTCCTTCCCGCCGGAAAGTACCTGTCAACCAGAGTACTATATTTTCCATCCGGTTGAGCGCCCGGGAATCACTCTCGAGCCTATCGGTAGGCGGTACAGTGAGCGGCGGAGCTGTCGAAATCGAAGAATTGAAAACCGATTTTATAAAAGACGACCAGGCCAAGGTTCTTAAAAATTTTTCGGGAAGTTCATTTGATTTGGGCTATTCATTCACCGCCAAGTCTCCAAATAATATTCTGGGGCAATTGAAAATCAAATTTACCGAAAAAGGGAATTATACAATTGATTTCGGTAGCGTAACCGCTTATGCAAAAGATCGTCAACAGCTTGAAGTACAGACAAACAAGGCGGAAATAGAGGTTTTTTAATGCAACCTGGGCCGCCGGTTACGGCGGCCCGCTAAAAAAGCTAGAGCAGTTTTTTTTCCTTCATCCATACATCATTAAAAATCGTACTCAGGTACCTGGACGCGCTATCCGGGAAAATGGTGACGATCCTCGCTGGCGCTGAGAGTCCCTTTACCAAATTGAGGGCTGCGTAAAGCACGGCTCCGCTGGACCCCCCCGCCAATATCCCCTCTTCCCGTACCAGTCGTCGTGTGCTGTGGAATGCGTCTCGGTCGGAAACACGAATCATTTCGTCGATATTTGAGAAGTCCGCTGTTTTTATTAGAAATTCATCTCCAAGTCCTTCGATTAAATAGGGGCGCGGTTTGGTAATTTTTTTCGTATAAAAATAGTCATAAAATATCGAACCCTCAGAGTCTACGGCGATGACTTTGATATTTGGGTCTTGTTCTTTCAAATACCGGGCTGTACCGCTAATTGTGCCGCCTGTCCCCATTCCGGCAATAAAATAATCGATCTTCCCTGCCATTTGATTCCAGATTTCAGGGCCGGTTGAATGATAATGGGCTTCGTTGTTTGCCCGGTTGTTGTGTTGATCCGGAAAATAACAATCTGGGTTTTCGGCAACCAACCTGGGTGTTATATTGTTGTAGCTATCCGGCATTTCTGGAGGTAGCCTATGATCGACAGTGTGTACGTCTACTCCAAGCGAACGTAGTTGATTAATTTTTTCTTTGCTGATACTGTCCCGCACAACGACTTTCAGTTTATATCCTTTCTGAATGGCTATCAATGCGAGCCCAAGCGCAGTGTTTCCAGAGGAGTTTTCGATAATCAATTGGCCTTTTTTGATTTTTCCCTCTTGCTCGGCTTTTTCTATCATGTAGCGGGCAATGCGGTCTTTGATGCTGCCCATCGGATTCATAAATTCCAGTTTCGCGAATATGTGACTCCCGCAATCTCCGGTGATCTTGTTTAGACGCACTAATGGAGTGTTGCCGATGACATCCAGTATAGAATCGTATGTATTACAACTCGTCATATAATTTTTCCTTATTGGTCCATAGCTTGTATTGGATCTAAAAGAGTATAATTGTATATTAATTTGATAGCCCTGTAAAGCGTCGGCATGCGCGAAGGATTCAGAGGATGACAGGGAACTCTTTTTTTGATACAATGGAACTAGATGAAAAAAAGGGAAAAGGATGATATATCAAAATTTTTTGTACTTTATCGTGGCAATTATGATGTTTTCTATGGCGCCGGACGGCCCCAACCAGTTTTTTTCGTTGACGCAAGATGTTGTTTTTATCGCAATAATATATCTATTATTCTATCAATACAACAAACAACGTTTTTTACGGCTGCGAACCCAATTTGCTGCTGAAAGAATCAGCATTGGGCAAGCCAAACAACTTTTTTCCAGCTATATAAATTTCAATCTGTTTGTGGCCATATTTCTATTTGCCATACAAGTTTTCCTCTTTGATCTGCGCACGCTAATCCTGCAAATCCCCATCGCCGGAAAATTCGAGACCTCTATCAATGGACTGGGGCTTTCTTTTTTCCTATTGCATTTGATTGTCGTTTGGTATTGGGCTTATCGTGGCATGGGTGATGTCTTCCAACCCGGGAGCGATGCCTGGAGTTACGCCTGGAGTCAGGTGAAATTCAATCTGGTGATCGTGTTGCCATGGATACTTTTGTCACTGGTGATCGACGCGCTCGATTATTTTCCCATTCCGGTTTCCGAGCAGTTTCTTCATTCCGGGCTTTCACATCTATTGCTTTTTGTCCTTTTTTTGTTGGTGCTCGCTGTTTTTGCCCCGGTTTTGATGGTGCGTCTCTGGGATTGTGAACCTTTCCCCCAAACTGAATTGAGAGATAAAATTGTTGGATTTTGCCGCGCGCAAGGGGTGAAGTTCCGCGGAGTGTATTCCTGGAATGCGATGAATAAAGGCCTGGTCACCGCCGGCGTGGTAGGATTGATTGCTCCGTTTCGCTACCTTCTCATCACCCCTGGGCTCCTCAACATCCTGGACGACGATGAAGTATTGGCTGTCGTGAGCCATGAAGTCGGGCATGTGAAAAAAAAGCATATGTTTTTTTACATATTGTTTTTTCTCAGTTTTGTAGTCCTGGTATACAGCGCACTGTATCATCTGCTGAAGTTGGTTTTGAATTCCAATTTTGGGTTGGAATTGTTGCTTGAAAGCGGGTCCGGGTTTTTGAATACGTTTGTAAGCCTATTCAGCCTTCTGGTATTCATCCTGTCTTTTGTACTGTATGTCCGGTTTGTGTTCGGCTTTTTTATGCGCAATTTCGAACGGCAGGCCGATCTTTATTGTTTCGAATCGGGTATCGATCCCCATCACATGATCTCTTCATTCAATAAGTTGGGACGCATTGTCGGTGATGACGGCAGTCGTACCAATTGGCATCATTTCAATATTCCCCAACGGATCGAATTCCTCAGGGATGCAATGGCGCGACCTGAAAAAATTGCCGAACACCGGCAAACACTTCAAAGGGGATTGGTGGTTTTCCTGGTTGTTATGGTCGTATTTTCAGTAATTGCCTTCCGACCCCAGTATGCCAGCCTGGAGAATGCAATGGATTTAAGTCGAATGGCTGAAGTATTGGAGACAAAAGTAACCAAAAACCCCAATAATTCTGATTTGTTTCGGATGTTGGGGGAATTGTACTATCAAACGGAGAAATGGTTGCAGGCGAAATTAGCCTATGAGCGTTCGCTGGAAATTGATCATCGCCAGCCGGAGGTTTTAAATAATCTAGCATGGCTGTTGATTAAATGTCCGGAAAATTCGATTAGAGATTACGATATGGCTTTGAAATTGGCTAGCCGGGCCATTGTATTGAAACCCGAAGCCCACATATTTGATACCCTTGGAGAAGCTTTTTTTGAAAACGGCAAATATAAAGAAGCTTACCTCTCTGCCGCCAAAGCGCTTGCGTTGGCTCGCGAAAACCGCCAATATTACCGTGATCAGCTCAAAAAAATGAAGAAAGCATATCTGAGTTTTCGCGATACAATTAAAATTTGAATTCCTTTTAACCGTCTAATTCAAGGGCTGCAAGAAATGCTTCCTGTGGTATATCTACTTTTCCGACTCTCTTCATCCGCTTCTTTCCCTTTTTCTGCTTTTCAAGGAGTTTCATTTTCCGTGTTATATCGCCGCCGTAACACTTAGCAAGAACATTTTTTCGCAATGCCTTGACCACAGTTTTAGCGATGACTCTTTTGCTGATCGCCGCCTGGATAACAACTTCAAATAACTGACGGGGAATGAGGGCTTTCATTTTTGAGGTCAATTGGCTGCCGATGGTGTATGCTTTGTCTTTATGTACAATCAAAGCGAGCGCGTCCACAGGCTGTTGGTTGATGAGGATGTCCATCTTGATGAGCGGAGACTCCCGGAAATCCTTGAATTCATAATCGAATGAGGCGTATCCTTGAGAGAGGGATTTCAGTTTGTTAAAAAAATCGTAGAGGACTTCAGCCAGAGGTAGATCGTAGGTAAGGTAAATCATCTGTGCGCTGATATAATCCATTTTCTTGTGAATACCCCTGCGGTTTTGCAATAATTTCAGGATATTGCCGAGAAATGCCTCGGGTGTCAGGATGATGGCCTCGATAAATGGTTCCTCGATCATTTTAATGTATTGCGGAGAAGGCAATTGCGCAGGCGATTCAATTTCAAAGGTTTCACCGGTGGTATTGGTGATGCGGTAGCGGACCGATGGCGCTGTCGTGACAATGGCGAGATTGTATTCACGTTCCAATCGTTCCTGAATGATCTCTTTGTGGAGCAAACCTAAAAAACCGCATCTAAAACCAATCCCAAGGGCGGGGGAGGTTTCTGGCTCGAATGTCAGGGATGAATCGTTGAGGGTCAATTTTTCGATTGCCTCACGTAATTCTTCGTGACTGGTTCCTTCACCGGGATAGAAACCGGAAAACACCATTGGCGGGGGTTCCTTGAATCCTGGAAGTGGGGTTACTCTGGTTTCTTTGTTATGGGTAATTGTATCGCCGATTTTGACTTCGGAAATATTTTTGATGCTGCCGATGATGTATCCCACCTCGCCCGCGGATAATTGCTGAAGAGGGAGCGGTTTTGGTGTATGCACGCCCAATTCAATGACTTCGTGTTCGGCGGAGTTGCTGAGAAATTTGATTTTATCGCCTTTTTTGAGTTTACCGTCGATAATTCTGACGAGAATGATAACACCTCTATATGAATCGAACCACGAATCGAACACCAACGCTTTTAATGGTTTGTTTGGGTCGCCTACCGGCGGGGGGATCCGCTCGATAATCGCAGGAATAATTTTGTCAACACCCAGGCCTGTTTTTGCACTGACGGGCAAAGCCTCATCTCTACTGATTCCGATAACAGTTTCCATCTCCTGAAGGCTCTTTTCCAATTCGTGGTTAGGGAGGTCGATTTTATTCAGGATTGGAATTAATACCAGATCGTTTTCAAGTGCTAGATAGGTGTTGGCAACGGTTTGGGCTTCGACTCCCTGAGTGGAATCAATGACCAATAGCGATCCTTCGCAGGCAGCCAGAGATCTGGAAACTTCATAATTAAAATCGATATGGCCTGGAGTGTCGATTAAGTTGAGGATATACTCGTCACCCTGGGGCGTTGTATGCTTCAAGCGGACAAAGTGGGATTTTATAGTTATGCCCCGTTCACGTTCAAGATCCATCGAATCGAGAACTTGTTCTTGCATATCTCGCTTGGAAATGGCATTGGTTATTTCCAACAAACGATCTGATAATGTGGTTTTCCCGTGATCGATATGGGCAATGATTGAAAAATTCCTAATATGTTTCATTTTTTTTTATCACCTGGATCATTCAGTTTTTTATCCTCCAGTTACCGCTTGATTCCTTTTGCGGCGTATACCGGAGATGAAAACATGATTTTATTTAATTTATCGACATTGGTGTTGAAGATTCGAGCCAATTCTGCGGACGGTGGGATCTCCTCGAGTTTCTCCTCCGGCAGCTCCTCTGGATACATGATTTCCACGTCCGAAAAGCCGCAACTTTCCATCAAATATCTCATATATTCAGGATGCAGGGGTTTTTGGTGAGTGACATCCAGGAAGTAGATGTTACTCAAGGCGAACAAGGAAAGAGGATTGACCGTTTCAAGAAGGATCGGTCCATTGGGTTTCAGCACTCTGTGGGCCTCTGCTATAACTTTCTTTAAGTAATCCGGGTCCATGTGTTCGATTACCTGGGCTGAAAATATACTACCGATCGACTGGCTCTCTTTTTCCATCAAAAAGGTGAGCGCCTCGTGTTTAGAGCACGGAAGGCCCTTCTCCTGGGCGACTTTTAGCATAGAGGAGGAGATGTCTATTCCCAGGGCTTTCTTCCCATTCTCTCTCATCAGGGCAACGAATTCGCCTCTTCCGCAACCGATATCGAGAATCGGTTCGTGGGCGTTGAATATTGGGATATATTTTTTCAGTTTTTCTTCGACCGCCTCGGGGCTTCCCCGGAAGCGCTGCTCGAAATCCGAATACTGATAGACTGATAGTTGATTTTTAATGTCTTCTAATTTTTGAATATCGGTTTTATTTCCTGAATTAATGGATGCTATGATGCTCTCAAGCGATTTTTCAAGCTCCACAAAGTTCATCAACAGTGTTTTGACATGAGAATATTCAGCCTGGAGTTTATCAATCTTCCAATGCAATGATTTGAAAACCATTGTTGTGTGATTGTTCGACATGGCATCCCATTCTCTATCCTGGATGGTTATCAATTCGGTAATATTTTTTTGCAATTCATCCATTGTCTGCCGGGTT
>JAHELQ010000754.1 GCA_024644125.1 Candidatus Aminicenantota bacterium
GGAAAATAGTTTGTCTAGCAATCCAGGTTTATCATCTTCAGAATAATGAATCTTAAAAAAAACAAGGAAAACCGGGTGTTGGTCATTCCACGACGCTTTGTTCCAGAATTCTTCGATATACCAATTTAGAAGCGGAACTGCGCAATCGTCCCATTTGGAAGAGTAGATCGCGTGATTGATAATCACTAAAGGGTATCGCGCTAACGCATTTAGCCGGCACAATTGGATGGCTTTTTTTAGTTCATCTGGACTTGTTGGATCGAATTTATTCAAGAGATTAAAAGCCAGTTCGTCTTGTTGTTGCTTAAAATCCAGGCCATAGGCGGGCCAGCGAATTTCTATCGAATAGATAACTCCGTTATCTATTCCCCATTCATTGACCGCGTAGTTTTTCAAGCAGGTCTTAACCAGCCTATCCGCAAAACTGTCGGGGCATTCTCTGGTATCTCCATGTATAAACACAAACTGGGGATTCCGGCATTCCGACTTCATGTTCCCGGTAAAAAACTTCCAGAATTTTTTAAATTGAGGATGGCGGTTGCAGAGTTTGTGGACCAGGGGGCCTAATGATGGATCTCTTTTCGGATCGTCGGATTTCTTGCCGAATGACACCGCCACCTTGTGTGCCAGGCTATCCGGGCTATTGAACTCCATTCGGGTGTGATTCTTGTTCAATTGAGCCTTGAATTCGTTCCTTCTCTTTTTTTCTTCATCGCCGGGCATAAAGTCGGGGGGCCAGGGTACTTTCTGATCCAGTAAAAAAATATGACATGGGATTCCTTTTGCTCTCGCCGCCTCGTATTCCAGGTGTGTGATGCTTTTGTCGTAGTCTTCGGGAATATAGCCGTATCTCCAGGCCAGGATGCCGATATAGGCATCGCAATTGCGGACGTCACTGAGGCATTTATCAACGGGGCGCTCGTCGCAGGCGACGTAATCTTCCATGCAGATGGCCTGGTGGCCCAATTGCCTGACAGCTTTGTATGCCGCTTCGCGATAGTCTTTCAAGTCTTCATATGTCGAAGAAATGTAAATTTTCGCCATTGTATCATTTCACCCAAATTGTTTGCTTGGCGATGATTGTTGTATCCTTTGGAACCATTCACCTCAAAGGTAATTTGTATACTGTTGGGAATTTTTTGTCAAGAACACCACTTGAAATATTTATAAAAAACACCGCCGGTTCCGCCCGGGGCGGCGCGCATATTTCCCGGAATCACCGGCCTCAGTATTTATTCCCTCACATTTTACTCTGGTCAGATCAGTCAATGAACCTGATGGAAATAAATGGGTTCCAATTTGTTTTGTCATCCGTACAGACCGTCCCGCCATCCGTACAGATTGTCCTGCCATCCGTACAGGTTGTCCCGCCAATGGAGCGGATGCATCGGCATCAGGAACAAATTCACGTGCATCTAAAACAGATCCATGTTCATCTGAAACAGATCCATGTGCATCTGGAACTGAAGCATCAGCATCTGGAACAGAAGCATATGATTCTGAAACAAATGCAAATAAAACCATGACTGGATCAGCTTTTTGGATTTGAGGCGGAGTCGCGTCTCGAACTGGGAGGAGCGGGGCCAGAGGTTTCTTGACTGATCTATGAAAAAAAGATAATATAGGAGCGAATCGCGCTGGGATTTCGGAAACTCGCCCAATTCGTTCGCAACGAGGTGGTCCTATGCCCGGTGAACCATCACAGTTGATTTGAAGGAGAAAAATATGACACAAGACACATTCTTCAATCCCGGCTGCGCCTTGAGCATCTATAAACCCGACATGGAGACGCGAATATTGAATTTTCTCAACCAAAACTATAGGGACACGGCGATGCACAAGATTTGTTGCCGCCACGATCCCCGCCTCGATGCCGGCTCATTGATCATCAATGTGTGCGCCGGTTGTGACAGGCGGTTCAGCACCCTGTACGAAGGGATAGAAACCATTTCCGTGTGGGAGATCATCGATGGCCTCGATTCGTTTGTCTATCCCGACTACAATGGTGTCAAGATGTCGGTGCAGGACCCTTGCCCGGTGCGGGAAAAGCCGAAGGTTCACCAGGCGGTCCGCGGTTTGCTAAAAAAAATGAACATCGAGGTGGTCGAGACCGAGTACAATGGCACGCGCTCTATATGTTGCGGCGATGATTTTTACCCGAAACTCCCAGTTGACAAGATTCATGAGCTGATGAAAAACCGCGCCGACTCCATGCCCTGCGAGGAGGTCTGCGTCTATTGCGTCTCATGCGTCAAATCC
>JAHELQ010000755.1 GCA_024644125.1 Candidatus Aminicenantota bacterium
ACATCCTATCCCGCCCGCCGAGGGAGAACTCCGGCAGTTCGCCATCGGTGATTCTCCTGCTGGACGGTTTCAACGAAGTGACCATCGAGAAGCGGCAGCTCCTCATCGAACTTCGAGAAATGATCGAACACTGGAAAGGCGCCCAGATCATCATCTCCAGCCGCCTCGACACGCGCTTCACCATGAATTGGTATGACTTCCACCTCATCACCCTCCTGGGCCTCGACGATACCTCCATCCAAAACTACCTCGCCTGCAAGAGTATCGACCTCCCGAAGCCCGGATCGGAAGCCCGGGATCGACGCCTTCTGGACCTCATGAAAAACCCCATGATGTTGACGCTCTACGCTTCTACCTGCGAGATCCAGCTCAGCCAGGTTTCAAGCCCGCAATTCGACTTCAGGCCCAATGCCGCATCCCCAGGCGAGCTTCTCTGGAATTTCATAGAAGCCCAGGTCGCCAAATACCACACCCGCCAGGGCATCCCTGATTCTACAAAACATCGCCACCGTTTCCTTCTCAAACACATCCTCCCCGCAATCGGCCATCACATGGAAACCGAAGGCCGATTCGAGTTCGACCTCAAATCCCTTTCTTCATCAATCGATTCCTACCTGGCAAACCTCTCCGCCGATGAATTCTTCGATACTTTCCCAGAATACATCGAGCACGAAGACCATCTTCCGCTTCGAAAAGCCGGCGATCTCGATCATCGCAAACAAACATCCGGGCTGATCAGAACCCTCTCGGACGAGCTCTTCATGCTCGTTAAAGAGGGAACGAGCTATCGCTTCCTTCACCAAAATTTCAGAGACTTTTTCGCCGCCGTCCACATCCTCAACCTGGCCAACATCTCCCTCGCGAACAACAAACTCCCCCATCTCCTCAAAGACACCGTCATACCATTCTATCCGCGGCAATACATCGGAGAGATAGAAGGCGAACACCACAACAAACCCGTCAGCGAACCCGGCTTCGGCTGGAAACCCAAAGACAGCAGCCGAACCGTCCTTGCCCAAAGCCTGGAGCTCTGCCGAAATATCTTCGACGGCTCAACCAAACTGGCCGTCTGGAACATCCTGGAAATCTGGAAACAAGTTCGCGGCGAATGGACAGGCCTCGATCTCTCCCGCCTGGACCTCTCGAAGATTACCATCAACAGCGTCAAATGCAGCCGCCCCTTTCACGAAGACTACCTGGCAGCGAATTTCGCCCACTCTCTCGTCCACGCCTATAACATCTTCCCCCAGGGGCATACATGGCTTGTGAACTCCGCCATATACAGCACGGACGGAAAAAACATATTGTCAACATCACGGGACCGAACCATAAAAGAATGGGACGCGGAAACGGGCGAATGCCGCAGGACCTTGACAGGCCATACAAATACAGTGAACAACGCAATCTACAGCAATGATGGTAAAAAAATCCTCTCGGTCTCCCGTGATCACACCATCAAGGAGTGGGACAGGGTAAATGGCGGCTGTACCAGGACATTGACAGGACATACCGGTTGGGTTACCAGCGCTTCATACAGCCCGGACAGAAAAAAAATCCTCTCATCTTCGGCTGACAAAACCGTAAAGGAATGGGACACCGTTACAGGAAATTGCCTCAGAACATTCCATGGACACGCAGAATGGGTAACCGGCGCGGCGTACAGCCCGGATGGGCAGAGAATCCTTTCGGCTTCCGAAGATCATACCATCAAACTCTGGGACACCGCCACCGGAGAATGTATCCTGACATTGGATGCCCATGATGGTTGGGTCAATCGCGCCGCGTACAGCCCGGACGGAAAAACGATTCTCTCCGCTTCGGCGGACGCCACCGTCAAAGAGTGGGACGCAGAAACAGGAGAATGCCGCCGAACGTTCGTCGGCCATACCAACCGTGTTACCAGCGCCACATACAGCGCGGACAGTAAAAAAATTCTAACTGCGTCCTGGGATAAAACGGTCAAAGAGTGGGACAGTTCAACAGGAGAATGCCTCAAAACATTGAGAGGGCATCAAAAAACAATCACGAGCGCTATATATAGCCCGGATGGCACACGAATCCTATCTGCTTCATGGGACAATACCATCAAAGAATGGGATGCGGAAACCGGGGAATGCACAAAGACAATAAACGGATATGATGACCGTGTCACCAGTGTCGAGTACAGTGGCGACTGTAAAAAAATCCGGTCCCATTCACGGGACCGCACCATCAAAGATTGGTGCTCAGAAAATGGGAGATGCTTAAATACCTGGC
>JAHELQ010000756.1 GCA_024644125.1 Candidatus Aminicenantota bacterium
GGAAATATTCGGGAATTCAACTTGCCGCGGCCGGTAACCAGTCTTGTGTGCCCTCTCCATATGTTGGCCGATGGTGAATGCGCGCTCGCCCTTCTGGAGGCGGCGGGAAACGGAGTGAAAAACCTGGTGACCTACGGCGAACAAAGCTTCGACGCGAACCATGTGAAGCGTCTGTCGAAGGAGCGTTCGCTTCGTTGGCACAACTATTTCGGCTTCCCGGAAGTGGGCCTGGTGACCACTCTGTCGGCAGATGAACACGATGGCGAATTCCGTCATGTGGGCCGGCCTGTGGTGGGAACCTCGGCCTGGATTTTGAATCCGGCGCTGCAAAAGGTCCCGGTGGGAGTGACCGGAGCGTTGTATATGGCGGGAAACGGGGTATTCGATGGGTACAGCAGAAATCTTCCTTCTGGCGAAGCGAGGTTCGCACCGGATCCTGCCATTCCCGGTGGTAAAATGTTCGATACCGGCATCAAGGCCAGGTGGTTGGAAGACGGGAAAATTTCTTTGTTGGGGTATGGAGACGATATTATTTCGTTGAATGGTACCAGGATCCATCTGGGGAATTTGGAAGCTCTTCTCGGCGGTCATCCGGCGATTCTCGACTGCGCGGTTTATTTTGAAGACCGCGATAGGGATTGCCGCAAACCTCTGGCTTCGGTGGTGTCTGAAGCGCATGTGCCGCCGGCTCGATTGAATGCATTTTTGAAACAATATTTACCGGCGGATTTCCCCGATCTGGAATTCGTATCCATCGCTTCCATCCCCCGGACCGGCGACGGCAACATCGACCGGCGCACTCTTGCCAAAGGGCGTTACGCCGGCAGCCGGGCGGCGGAGGTACTCGAAGAGGCCCTGGTAAGTATGGAGGGAATAGAATCGGCGGTCGTATTGTTCGCAGAAAAAATCGACCCTCAAACTCCCTATCATCTGGATGATGTGCTGCCTCTTCTTGCGTCGGCAGACGGCGTTGGGGGCCCTGAGAGTGAAGATTCACAGGATGACGGCCTGCCTTCAGACTCGCAGGACGACGATCAATGGGAGCCGGCCCTCTCGGAAGGGGGCGATTTGCCCGATGATCCCGTCGCGCCTGAAATTCTTCCCGACGCTTTGTTCAATGCCGCCTCCCGCCACCCGAAGCACAAAATCATCTGCATCCAGCCGGACGGCAGCGACGTGGCGATTACCTATGAAGCGCTATTGGATACTGCGTTGCGGGTGAAGGCGGGTTTGCAGAGCCTCGGATTGAAAGCCGGGGACAAAGCCATATTTCAAACGTCCTCCAACCAGGATTACATCGCCGCCTTCTGGGGATGCACTCTCGGAGGGATCGTACCTGTCCCCTTGAATGTCCCGAAATCTTTCACCCAACCGAACAACGAGACCAGGTCGCTGGAGAACATCTGGAATTTATTGGAGCAACCTCTCATCATTGCCAGCGATAACCTGGAAGACGCGCTGCGTGGATTTTCCCCAGCGATGCGCGTCGGCACACTGGGGAATCTCAAAGGTCATCGGCCGGTCGGGGGGGCTGTCCGCAACCATCCGGAAGAACCGGCTCTGATTTTGTTCACCTCAGGCAGCACCGGAACCCCCAAAGGAGTGGTGCAATGCCATCGCAGTATTCTGGCCCGCGAGAGGGGAGCCATCCATTTTTGCGATCTGACCAGTGACGAGATCACCCTCAACTGGCTGGCACTGGAGCATGTGGTAGGCCTCTTGATGTTCCATATCAAAGAGGTGGTGCTGGGCTGTACCCAGGTCCATGTGAAGACCGATTATATCCTGGCTGAGCCACTACGTTGGCTGGAGTTGGTATCCAAATACCGCGTCACCAACATTTTCGCCCCCAACTTCGCTTTTGCGTTGCTCAACGATCGGCTGGAGAAAACCGAAGCGGGAGATTGGGACCTAACGCCGCTGCGGATCGTGAATGTGGGGGCCGAAGCCATCGATGCCGCCAACATGAAAAAATTCCTCCGCCAACTACAACCCTACGGCCTGGCCAAAACCGCCGTCCATCCGTCCTGGGGGATGAGCGAAACCTCCTCGGGAGTGGTGTATTCGAAGATCTTTCGCTTGGGGAACGACGACGGCGTCCACACCGTCGAGAAGGCGTCGCTCACCGGAAAAATCAAGCACTGCCAGCCCAATGTCGATAGCGTGACTCTGACGGAGGTGGGGAAACCCTTTCCCGGAGTTTCGTTGCGGATCGTCGATTTTAACGGCGACCTCAAAGCTGAAGGAGAGGTAGGC
>JAHELQ010000757.1 GCA_024644125.1 Candidatus Aminicenantota bacterium
AAAAGTATCGCTTTTTCTCGAGTAGTGAATCAAACCCCCTTTTTCGGTTCCAAACCAGAGATCATGGGGTTTTTTTTCCTCTTCAAAAATGGTTCTTATTTCATAATCACGAAGTTTTTCACTGGCAGGAGAACTGGCGTTGTATCGCTTTATTATTCTATTTGATTTCCGGTCCAGTTTATTGAGGCTATCGTTGGCTCCTATCCATAGGTAGCCATCATAGTCTACCAATAAAGATAGGACTGTGCTGTCGGTCACGGGATCGCTGATTGTAATGCGTTCAAATTCCTCTTTTCCTTCATTGAGTCTATTCAGTCCTCCGTCATAGGTGCCGACCCATAACGTTTTTTCCTTATCGACGAGAATGGAATAGATTGTCTCTTTGCTCAGATTGAAAGGATTTCTCCCTTTGCACTGAACCGTTTTGAAGTGAAGTGAATCATTGAGCTTGTTCAACCCTCCAGAATTTGTTCCCAGCCAGAGAATTCCGAATTTATCCCTCAAAATGGAATAGACATCATTGTCGTTTATCCCGAAGGGGTATTCGTTTGATTTTTTGTAATGCTTCAAGAATTTTTTTTGCGGATCAAATTGAAAAAATCCTTTTTTCGCCGTTCCTATCAATATCCGACCAGTTGTCGAGTCATTGTAGATTGTTTTGATTTCTATATCGTTCAATTCATTTAGCTTCTCCCAGGATGTATCGAAGCTGACGATTTTTCCTGTGGAAGGGTTGAATTTTTTTAGGCCCTTTTTTGTTCCCAATAACAACGTGTTTCCAGGGGATTGTACAATGCAGGTGATAGTGTTTTTTTCTTCTGGGTTGCCGAGTGAGTATCTTTGAGATTTTTTCTCCTTCTGGTCATATTTGATTATACCCTGGTCATTTGTGCCTATCCAGAGATTATTTTCTCTATCGGTGCACAATGAGAGAAGTAATGGTTGGGTGTTTTGTTTCTCTGAAAGATTCAAGGGAACATGTTTAAGTTGTCTGGCAGATGGATCCAGCGAGTAGATGCCCTCATTGTAGGCCGCTATCCAGATCTTCTGGTTGGAATCTCTGCAAAATGCCCGGACATCGCGGGGAGTGAAGAAATTTTCTTGAGCGACGACTCGTGAGAATATTTTGTGGTTTGGGTCATAATGATTGAGCCCGTTCTCGGTTCCAATCCATAGCGATCCGAGGCTGTCTTCCATGACGAACCAGATGGAGTTGTCCGAAATGGTTGTGGGATCCAGCCTGTCGTTTTTGTACACTTCAAACTTATAGCCGTCATAGCGTGCCAGTCCGTCTTCGGTTCCCAGCCATAAAAAACCGCTTGAGTCCTGAAATATTGAGTAGACACTGTTATGAGGCAGGCCTTCCCGTTGGGTAATGCGATTGAACTTTGGCGATTCTATTTCGGCCGGGGAATTGATGGATAGGATGATTAGAGAAAAGAGAGATACGATGACGTAGGTCAATTTTCTGTCGCTCATTGACAATGTGGTTCCTCCTGAAAAAGTTGATAAACGATAGTATATGCAATAGAATAATTATTTTCAAGGGGGTGAACAAAAAAATTCACGAAGAGGCACTATTTGGTTTTGTACCCGTGAGTTCTGAATCGCTCTATAATGCAGTTTAATTTGTCAAGGGATATGGGAAATGGTGAATATTAACGATGTCAAGTTGCATCTAATTGCCGGAGGATATTGAGAGAGTCAAGGATGGAGTTCTGGAAGGGGGCGATACGGCGGGCGAATTTTTTTTATTTTTTTTTGTATTTTTTTTCGGGTTATCACAACTTTATGGGGTTATTCGAAGGGGTTGAGGATTTGGAGGCGGTTGTCGATGAGGGTGTCGTGGGGGAGTTGGTCGGAGTAGAGGATGGGGCACAGGGTGGCGAGGGCGGTGGAGATGATGAGACTGTCCCAGAATTTGAATTTGTAATGTTCGCGGATCTGCGAGGCCTGGCGCACGATTTGGGGAGTGAAATTCACCACCTGGATCTCGGCGTAGAGAGCTTCCATCAGTTCTCGGATCTCTTCGTCCGGGATGCCGTTTCTCATGAGGGTGAAGGAGATTTCGTTGACGATCTGGGGGCTCGATACAATGCCGCGGTTGGGCTTGAGATCCCGGATCAACTTGAGGGCGATGTGATGTTTTTCCAGATCGTTTTTGGTGATGGCGTAAACCCAGATGTTGCTGTCGATGAGCGCGTTATTTTTCATAGATTTCCACCCGGCTGAACACTCTGAAATTTTCTCTCTGG
>JAHELQ010000220.1 GCA_024644125.1 Candidatus Aminicenantota bacterium
ATTCTCCGCGATGACTTCGCGATTCCCGGGAATATCGGAAGCCACTACCGGTTTGTGTTTCAACCGCAACTGCACCAGGCTTTGAGGCAATCCTTCCCACAGCGCTGTCGAGATGCCTATGTCGAATACGTCGATGGCTTGTTCGATGTCGAATACAAAGCCAGGCAACCGGAACTGATGGAGAATCCCTTTCTCTTTTAACCTGCGTTCGAGTTCCGGCCGGAGATCCCCGTCTCCGGCGATGATAAAGATCGCGTCCGGCCGTTCGGCGATTACCAGCCGCGCGATTTCCACCAGGTGAAAGAGCCCTTTTTGTGGTTTGAAGGGAGCGATAACTCCGCATACGAACGCGCCTTCGGGAATCGAAAACCTATGGTAGAGCGAGATTTTGTCGGCGCTTTCCCGCGAGAATTTTTCGAACGGGAATCCGCTACGAATGAGGGAATAATTGTCTTTTACGAGTCCTGCCTCTTTGGCTGCTTTGATATCGTCTGTTGAGACAAAGATAAAATGGCTGGTAAAGCGGGCGACGATTTTTTCTGCCAATTTGAAGAAGTTCCGTTTTAGAGCCGGTTGAAACGGAGAAAACGAAAAACCGTGCACCGAATGAATCACCACGGGAATTTTCAGGGAGAAACAAACCAGGCGACCGATGATCCCCGCCTTTGACGAATGGGTGTGTACAATGTGGGGGCGGATTTTTTTGAATAACCGCCTCAGAGCGACAAAGGCTTTGAAATCGGCGACCGGATCGATCTGGCGTATAAGATTGGGAATCACAAAAAGATGATCGCGATCCTCAACGCGGTCTGTAAGAATACCGCCGGGCCCGCTGACGAGAAAAACATCGAAGGCTTCCCTGTCGAGGTGGTCGTAGGTATAGATGGTATTGATCTGCGCTCCGCCGAGTTCCAACTTCGTTATCACATGAACCACTCGTATTTTTTCTGCTGCCGTCATTGTCTTATTCCCTGCCTGTGATTTTGTTTATCTCGTCGGCGGCGCGCATGGCCGATTGCACGTCGTCGCTCATGGATGAATATGTCCAGGAGCCGAAGCGCCCGATGGAATAGATGCCGTACTGCCGAAGGGAGGCTAGCGCTCCCGGGATGGTGGCGTGCCAGTGGTGGTCGAATATGATGTAGGAGATGGGGATGATTTTGATGTCGATGTGCACGATATCCGATTCAGTGTCGATGAGTCCAAGCTCTTTCAGGGTGAAGACGAGTTCGGCCTTCACCGAGTTTGGATCGTAGTCGCTTCCGGGCGGGAGGGATTTCTCCAGGTAGCAGACGGGGTATTGGCGCGAGGGGTAGAATCCGGCGCGGTAAAAGGCGAAGCGGCGTTCGGGGAGATATAGCCAATGAAAGCGGCGGCGCCTTTTTTTTAGTACGATGTTGCAGATCAAGGTGGAAGTGTGATTGAGACGTTGGGGGGAGGGGAGCCGGTCTTTTTGCTTGAGGCATGAGAGCAGGCTCTTCAACGGCATTGTACTGACCAGCCGTTCGAATTTGTATTCGTTGTCCCGGGTCCGGACCGATTTTTTTTGCAGATCCACTTCGATGACTTTCTGCTGGAACTGGATTTGATCCTTCACATCTTCCGAGTAGTCTTCGAAAAAGCCTCGCAATCCCTTTCGAGGGTAATAGAACACCGGATTGTATCCAGCGTCGGTAAACCTTTTTCCATCGAGGCCTTGCCTCACGGTTTCACGATCCGGAACGGGAATACTTCCTTTGTCCATACGGGCAGCCATTTGCCGTAGGTCGAAACCATAATATTTGCTCATAAAGGGTTCGAAGAAAAGTCGGAACAATGTCGAACCGAAGCTGCTGCAAAGATGGTCGAATAGGTTGTCGGCTTCGGTGTCTTTGCGGTTCAGTATTTCTTCCATTATCGATTGGGCAATCTTTTTCGGGAAGTAGGAGAGGTGAAATTGGACCGGGAAGGGGATATAGCGGTTCAGGAGAAAAGCCTTACTGACGCGATTGTATTCTTCAAATAGGTGGAATGTTTCCAGGTAGTCCTTGACGCGCTGTTTGTCCTTGAAGTGAAAGTAGTGGCCGCCGTAGTCGAACCAATAATCGCCGGATTTGTATTGGGTGGAGAGACCGCCAATCATATCGGTCTCTTCCAGGACGATGCACCGGCGCCGAATATTTTTCGCCACGGTGACGCCGCTAATACCGGCGCCGATGACGATGATCGGGTCGCCGCTCATGATCCCATGTCCACTTTGCCCAACCAGACGCCGAAGGCGATAAAGAATACGAGCAAAAGGGCTGATGAAACGGCGGTTACGACCGGATTGGTATAATAGTTCAATATAACGATTCCACAGAGGCATGCCTGGATGGCGGCGATGATCTTCACTGTTCCGGCTGCGTCCAAATGGAACTTTTTCTTGAGACGGAGGGCGAAATGATCGGGGCTGCCAAAAAATGGGGATTTCCCTTTCAACAACCGGATAATGATCACGTACACCATGTCGAAGATGGGGATGGCCAGGATGATGAAGCCGGAGATGAAGGCCAGGTCGTTGTGCTGAGTGTAGTCTCCCATGATGGCGAAGGATCCGAAAACCAGTCCCAAGAGCATGCTGCCGGAATCTCCAAGGTAGATTCTCGCCGGTTGCCAGTTAAATTTCAAGAATCCCAACAATGCGGCAGCCAGGCTGAGGGTCAATATCGAAATTAAAAAATTCTGGTTGAACATGGTGATGATGAAAAGGGTGATGGCGGCGAGAAAGCCTACGGAAGCCGCGAATCCATCCATGATATCGATGATGTTGAAGGCGTTGATAATGGATAAAATCCAGAAAAACGACAACATGTAATCCAGCCAATTGGGAAGGAATGCTAGATCGATGTGTATTCCGCTTTTGACTGCGATATAAGTGCCGATGATCTGGAACAAAAACTTGCTTCCAGGGGTCATCGCTTTTAGATCGTCGAACAAACCCACAATTAGTAGAATTGAACCGGCAAAAAGGATTCCCAGGAGCTCCCGGTCGAAATCCCACATGAGGCTGACGGGAGAGATGAAGGCGAAATAGATCACCACGCCGCCCATATACGGAACTGGATCTTTGTGTTTCTTCAGCTTGCCATCGGGAATATCGAGGATATTGTACCTTTTGGCCACTTTTTGGGCTAAAGGCGTTCCATAAAGGGTGAGCATCAGGGACAGCAGGAACGATAGGCT
Organism: Candidatus Aminicenantota bacterium; assembly: GCA_024644125.1. Lineage (GTDB taxonomy): Bacteria > Acidobacteriota > Aminicenantia > UBA2199 > UBA2199 > JAHELQ01. The sequence goes on from JAHELQ010000220.1 coordinate 3,205, forward strand.
CAAAATTATTATATTCATTTCATCTTCTCTTTTATAATCAATCGTTTCCTATAGGCTTGCCTGACGAAGCGCCAGGAACATAGCAATTTTATTATAATTTTAGGGGCGCTCAATGTCAAGGCGGAGATCCAGATGAAGTCTTTGCACAGGGCAAAAGGAATCGCGCGCCAATTGTTTTTGAAACGGAGGTTTTTGATGAGAGTCAGATAGCGGTTTTTGACCAGATGGTATTTTACCTGTGGACTGCGGGCGAGAGCCAAAGAGAAGCGGGAGATAAACGTGCGTTTGAGGGTGGCGCTTCTGAAGTGGTAGACAATGGCCCCGGGATAAAAATAGTTTCTTAACCCCAGGTTTTGCGCCCGCCAGCCAATATCGAGATCTTCCCAAAAAATGAAGAAGTCCTCGTCGTAGTACTGATCGTCGATCTTCAGCTTCTCGAGCGCGGTTCGTGAAAATACCGTGGCCGCTCCGCAAACGGAAAAGATCGCGCCCTCATTCAATTCCAATGCCGCCAGAGGCTGGCCATATCCAATCTCTTGAGGATATAGGGCGCGGGACAGACGCTGGCCAGCAGAGTCAACGGTCTTTTTATCGAAACGGAGTAGAAGTGGAGATAGTAACGCGATGTCCGGGTGCGATTCGAAGCGTTCGATCACCCGTCGGTTGAAGTTTTTGTCGAGAATGATGTCCGCGTTTGCCACCAGAATCAACGCTGAAGTCGAAGTAGCGATTCCTCTGTTTGCCGCGGCCGCGTATCCCGAGTTGTATTCGAGGGAGATTAGAGTGATCTCCCGGTATTTTTTTAGTATTTCCACTGAATTGTCGCGGGAATCGTTATCCACAAAGATTATTTCTTTAAATGGCAAGGTTTGCCGGAGTATCGATCCGATGTTGTCTTCGAGAAAACCGGCGGAATTGAAACTAATCACTACAATGGAAATATCCATTTTAAGTTTTCTCCTATCAAATACCCGGTATACCAGGTATTTGATAGGAATGCAATGCTTTTATTAGATGATACCGATGGCTTTTCCGCCTTCGTAGAAACCTTTGAGTATGAATTCGAGGTCTTCATCGGTGTGGGTTGCGGTAAATGATGTGCGAATCAGGGAATCTTCCGGAGGTACGGCGGGCGCGATGACAGGATTTGTAAATATGCCGAAATCCCTGAGGAAATGCCAGAGCAAGAAGGTTTTTTCCTCATCCCGGATAAATACCGGAATGATTGGGGTTTGGGTGTTACCGGTGTGGTAGCCCATTTCCGTGAGTTTGTCATTCATGACCTTTGTGATTTCCCATAGGCGTTCCCGTCTCCAGGGCTCGCTCCGGATGATTTCTAGAGCTTTGTATGCGGCGCCGAGAGAGGCCGGAGTGATCGAAGCGGAAAAAATCAACGAGCGGGCGACATGTTTGATGTATTGGATGACTTTTTTTTCGCCTACCACAAAACCGCCAAGTGACGCGAACGCTTTGGAGAACGTTGTCATTATCAAATCCACTTCATCGTGTAAACCGAAATGCTCCGCGGTTCCGCGACCGTGTTCTCCCATGATGCCGACGCTATGTGCGTCGTCCACCATGACGCGGACGCCATGCTGTTTGGCGAGTTTCACGATTTCCGGTAGGTTTGCCAGGTCGCCTTCCATGCTGAAGACGCCATCGACAATCAACAATTTCCCTTTATCTTCAGGCAAACGTTCCAATTTTGCCTTCAGGTCGTCCATATCGTTGTGTTTGTATTTGACGACGTCGGCGTATGATAGGCGGACGGCGTCCATGATGGAGGCGTGCACCATTCTATCGATGATGATGATATCGTTTCTTCCTGCCAGGGCGCTGATGACTCCCAGGTTTGTTTGAAATCCGGTCGAAAAAGTCAAGGCTTCGTCTTTACCCATAAATTCCGCTATTTTTTCCTCTAATTCAACGTGAAGCGAGTAGGTGCCATTTAAAAAACGCGAACCGCAAGTGGATGAACCGAATTTTTTGACGACTTCAATAACAGATTCTTTGATGACATCATTGTCGAAAAGACCAAGGTAGTTGTTCGAACCGACCATCAAGATCTTTTTGCCTTTCACCCATACATGGTTCCCCTCGACTTTTTCTATTTCTGTAAAATAAGGATAAAGGCCTGATGCTTTGGCCTCATCCGCTCTTGTAAAATCTAAACACTTTTTAAATACATCCATTGTTGTTAACTCCCCATTGAAAGTTACCCTCGCCGAAACATCTTCTAAACAGAATTGGAACAAGTATTGCAGTTTTTAGAATAATATTCGTTGAACACAGGGCATTTGATTTCAAAATCTGGTAAAATTTATCGTTTCTCACATATATATTGCGACTCATTGAAAACAGGCAATTTCCTGGGATACAGGCACCATTATTTTTTCTTTGTTTTGGTGTTCCGGCTTGCCCTGAAACCGGCAGAGAATTTTTGATATGTTTTTAAGGACCAATTGTCCTTAAAAACGGCTGTAAAGATGATTTCACCGTTTATGGTATGTTTTCCGGTCAAAGAGGTTTCATTGAGCTTAAAAGGAATCTCAACCTCTTTGTTCAGCTCGAGATAAACGTTTTCCTGTTCTTGCGATATCTGAAAATCCAACTCAGATGAAGTGAAAAATATTTTGGGAAACGTCAAACTATTTGTTTGATCGAGTTTTATGATGAACTCAGGATGAGATGAAATCCTGATATTATCCTTTGGCGTAATCTTTATTTTAAGTATTCCCTCCTCACCTTGCTGCACTCGCTCCGGTGTTACATTTGTCACGATTTTCAAATAATCTTCCTGAGAAGATTGATTTGTATATATAAATACATTTAATATTACTACGATAAATAAAATTATCCGTCTCATTTTGTCCAATATACTATATTTAAAATTAAATGTCAAGACAATGGGCTTTAGGTGGTTTATATCGGGCTGGACATTGTTTTTCCAGTTTATAGACGTTATAATTAATTTGATAGGAATAGCGGAGGACATATGAAATATTTGCGTAAGTTGACAGTAGTGCTCGCCGTTACGATCACGCTGGGAGCGAACCTTGCTTCCATGGACGGAAACGGGACTGGAGAGGTCGTGATCGCGATGTGCCGGCCCCTGGTGAGTCAAATAAAAAATATTGAACACCTATACCAGATGGATTTGATCAAGATGGAGAAGATAAAGCTTCTTTGCGTGTATCATGAAGGCGAGGCAACCGACTATCGGCCTTCGTTCGATTATGTAGCCGACAACAAGCTCGATTGGGTTGAATTCCGGAAGATTACCGGTGAAGTGGCAATGCGGGATCTTTTTGGCGAGAATGTCTGGACAAAACAGTTTTTCTCCATTTTCAAAGAAACGCGTGGAATCATATTTACCGGGGGAATGGATATTCCGCCGGCGATTTATGGAGAGGAGAGTCTCTTGTTGACCGAAGCCACAACTCCGGTACGTTCAATGTACGAAAGTTCCTTCTTGTTTCATTTGTTGGGGGGAAGCCAGAACTCCGGTTTTGAGCCGTTTCTCGATAAACGGCCGGGATACCCTGTTCTGGGTATTTGCCTGGGAGCCCAGACAATGAACGTGGCGACCGGCGGGACATTATACCAGGATATTCCTTCGGAAATTTACAAACTGAATACCGTTGAACGCGTCCTGGAAGAGAGCGTGGAGAAAATCCACACGTCTGTGTATATAAAAAAGCTAAACGAAATGGAAGGTCATTTGATGCCGGCTTTTCATCATATTCGTATATCGGAAGGAAGTATTTTTGAGAAAGAATTTGGTATAAAGAAGTCCGAGCACCCACTGGTGTTGTCGTCGCATCATCAGGCAATGGAAAGGTTGGGGGCTGGATTGAAGGTTATCGCGGAATCAATGGACGGAAAGGTTGTCGAGGCGATACAACACAAAAAATACAAAAACGTTTTGGGCGTTCAATTTCATCCTGAATTCAAGGCTCTTTATACCAAGGGGGAATACTTCAAGAGAAATCCCGCGGGCGAGCGGGATGTCAATTTAAGAATTTTATTGATCGAGAACAGCCCCTCGATGGAGTTTCATGCGGCTTTATGGCAATGGTTTTCAACAGCCCTCGAATCTTGTCGTTAGATGTTCTTTTTGTGGAAGAATTTTAATTACGTTAAAAGAAATTTTTAAACATAGCTGGTATTGATTTGTGATAAATATGCGCAACCTCGCTATTATTTTTTCGATTTCGGGCGTTTATTCGACTAAAAAGTTAAAGTTTTGCCCTAGTGGCTACGGGCTTTTTCGAACTCCGTACGGAACCCGCATTTGCTTTTTTAATAAAAATCTCTTATAATACTTTGTTTTGAGAAGATGAGGATAATTAATGGCAGAAGAACTGTTGAAAAGCATCAGGCAGTTGAGCAAAGAGCGGGGCATATCTCCGGACATATTTTATTCTGCTATTAGAGAAGCATTACTCACGGTTTCAAAGAAGTATTTCAATTTTTCTCACGAAGCTGATGTCCAGGTGGAAATCGATAAAGATAGAGGGGATATCCAGGTCTATGTCACCAAATTGGTGGTAAAAGAAATTCATGACCCCTCTCAAGAGATTTCCTGGAAAGAGGCGCTGAAGCATGACTCAAAAGTAAAAGAGGGTGATGAGATCAAGATTTTTCTACCGGGAGAAACTCTCGGGCGCGTAGCCGCTCAAACTGCCAAGCATATCATTATGCACAAGGTCATGAAGGCTGAGCAGAAAAAAATCTACGACAAATATTACCCTTTGATGGGCACTTTGATGGTCGGCGAGGTAAGACGAGTTGAAAAGAATAATGTAATCGTGGGGCTCGATATAGGAGAAGCAATACTTTCGCCCAAAGAGTTATCGCCCAAAGATGTTTTTCGCAGGGGCGATATAATCAAGTTCTATATCAAACGTGTATTTCCTGAAGGTAAGGGGCCCTTGATTTTGGGGTCCAGGTATATGAACGACTTTGT
>JAHELQ010000221.1 GCA_024644125.1 Candidatus Aminicenantota bacterium
ATTATATCAGAAAAAACCCCCGCTTGAAACAATAATCGGACAAACAACGAATCCTGCGGTCAAAAAAAAAATGCAAAAAATGAATCAGCATATTTAATTTATCGCACAATATATGCTAAAATAGCATATTGTTTGCACTGAACATCGGGCAGACAATGCACAAACTATATATTTCAAGGAGAACAACATGAAAAAACTTTTAGTCCTGAGTTTCATTCTGATCCTGGCCGCCAGCCTTCACGGCCTGATGTTTTTCAACGACCTGGTATGCGCGTTCAACGAAGGGGCGGAGAAGATGCAGATCGAAAACTATGTGGTCGAGGGATCGGTTCATTTTTTTATCTCCAAATCCCACGCCGATTTGCTACTCAAAGAATATGAACAATCGGCCATAACCGACCTGGACAAAACACAAGCGCTGGTCCACGTGGAAAACGCCATCGCCGAGCTCCAGACCTCCAGAAGCAAATACCAGAGCGCCGTAGACACCGGCTCGCGTATCGGCTACATCCAGCTAAAACTCCATTGGTTCAAAAGTTTCAATTACGGAGCATTCGCTTCCGAGCACAAACTCAACGGCATTATCGCCGACGACGTGAGCGGATACCTCTCCAGGGGAGATATTGTCGGCATATACCGGCAAAACCTCAAACGCCTCGATGAGATCTCGGACACCCTGTTCCAGATCAGAACCATTCTCAAAAACGGAGAAAAACCCGCAGTTCCAGTCTTATGGAATCTCGTGCACCAGTACTCCGAGACCTTGCTCTTCGGCAACTATGCCACCATGATGGGCAACTCGGTCCTGGGCAACTGCGACAAAGACTGACACCGGCTCCCATGAACAGGACCATTTACTACGAGTTCCGCAGGCTGGCATCACCCCGGCACACATTGCTCGGAATCCTGTTGATCGTCACGTCGCTTTACCTGGCGGCCAGCGGCGCCCTTCACTACCGCCGCCTAATGGAGGAAAAACGGGGATTCTCCGAGTACGAATCCAGAAAAGTGTCCCAATACGTCAACTACGAGCAATACGGCGGACTAGGACTTCGTATCATGTACTTGCCGCCGCCCCTATCGTTATTTTTCGAATCGCGCCCCGTCACCATATCCAGAATCGATACCAGCGAGATCATCGAGATCAACAACCGTTTCAAAGGAAAATCCTTTTTTTCCCGCAGCGGATATTTCAAAGGATTCGCCGATTTCACCCTGTTTTTCGGCACACTCCTGATGATCCATATGGGGCTTACCGCCTTCAGGGGAAAAAAAGGAGCGGCTTTTTTCCAATACCGCCGGAGGATAGGGATCATAGCGTTTTCCCGCTGGCTGATCCTGCAGTTTTTTTTCATCCTCCTTTTCACTGCAGCCTACGCCGTCCCCCGGCTATTGGGCATCGGCTTTTCAAGCCGGGACACCCTCGGCTACCTGTTGTATTGCGGTTACACCTCGCTCGTGCTGGGATCGTTTTATGCCGCCGGCCTGCTGGTCCTGTTCAAAAAGCTTTCCAACCGGAACGCGTTATTCAAAACCGGTTGGATTATCTGGCTCCTGTGGGTGATCATCATCCCGAACACGTTCCGGGAGGTGGTCGCCTTCGGGGCCAACCGCATCACCCCCATCGAGACGGTGAATGTAGAGAAACTGAAAACCGCCATGACATTCGAACGCAACGCGCGCTCCCACTTCAGCGGAATGGAAACGGCCGACAACAAGACAAAACAGCGATTGGCCCGCCGGTTGGTGAACCGCTACATGCAAACCGGGGTCAAGCGAAACAAGGCCATCGAAGAACGCCTCATGCGCCAGGTGGAACAATTGGGAGCCAGCATCGCCCGCTTCTCGATCCTGTTCCCCACAACTTCATGGGAATGGTTGGGTGAATCGTTGGCCGGCCGGGGCCTGGAGCATTACAGCCAATATAACGCCGCCATCTGCGGCCTGCGCGACAATTTCTACAAATTCTACATCCAAAAACGCTACTACAACCAGAGCGAAGATATCGAGTCCTTCATCACCGGAGACGAAAACATATTCCACAGCCGCAGCAGCCTCCCCCGGAATTTCCTCGCAGCCCTGGCGGTGACGCTCGCCTTCCTACTGGCGCTTCTGCTCATGTTCCGGCAGGCGTCGCACCCCCGGTTCAGCGACCATTACCGCCGGATCTCCGAATTCCCCCTCGACGACTTACAAAAGGGCAACAGCTACTTTGTATTTTGCAAAAACGACACAGTCAAGGAGCACCTGTTCCACACTCTGGCCGAATCCCGGACCATCGCCGCCATCGACCAGATGGAAGCCGAAGACATATCGATGGATCTCCCCCCTGGCCACCTCCTGGACTATCTCTGCCTTCACAGGAAAATTACGGACCCCTCCCGGGCCGCCACATTCCTGAGTTGCCTGTTGGCCGAAAACGCGGCGAACGTCCCCCGCCGTCCCCGCGCCGGATCATTGATCAAAAAGATATACTGCGCCGTCATTCTGTCGCAAACACGCGACACAATCGTCATCAACGACTTTCTCAAAGGGATGAGCAAAAGCTTCGAACGGTCCTTCATCGATTTACTGACGGGCCCTCGCTTCCAAAACAAACTAATTGTCTACCTCAGCAGCGAAATGTACATGTCCAGCGCCTACATCGAGAACCAATTGGAAGACGGCGAGAAGCTGGAAATCTACCAGGTGGACATTCGCAAGGTGAGCCTCAGATAACCCGTTTCGCCAGCTTGTCCAGCTTCGGTTTGATCCGGTAGAAAAAATCGTTGAACACATGCGCCTTCACTTCCGGATACTTCTCCATATAATAGATCAACTCATTGTAGCAGTATTCATCCCCTTTGCCGCGGCAGCCGGGGTCCGACGCATCGATGACGACGATCCCCCCTCGCTCCCAATCCTCCTGCGCGCGCTCCAGCGTCCGGTCCAACTCCCAGATGGCGCCGATAACGTGGCGATCCGAATAATTGGTGAACTCCAACCGGAACGTACGCGGCCCCACGGGCCCCTGAAAGCTCCAGGTATAATGCCGCACCTTACCGGGATCGGTGCGGAAACTCGTCATCAAACGCATCAAATCAGGAGGAATCAACTCATCCACCCGCATTCCCTGAGGCAACGCCGGCTCCAGAACAGTCACCCGCCAGGAATTCCCCTTTTCCCGGTGCACCTCGAACCGGTAGATATCCGGCCCACCCCCCGGCCCCGGACCGGAAACCCGCAGGCACCGTCGCGCCTTACGGCGGAAGCCGTCTTTCAATTCACGGTACAAATGGATATCCTTCTGCATGATCCGCTCCAGACGCTCCATTTCGCACGTGAGAATCTTCTCGCACTCAGGAACATTCATCAACTCGATGATCCGCTCGATTTTCTGTTGCAGGTCCATATCTCATCCCTTCTTCTTTTCTTCCGCGGGCCTCAGGCCTCCGGCGGCCACCTTGCGAAGCTCCGCCGCTATCATATCCGCCTTTTCATACCGGTATTCCCGGAAGAATTTCAAGACAGCCAATTTCACGCATGTCGAATTGCGGATATAATACAACATATCGCTCACCTGGTCGGTAAACTCCCCATAAACCGGCCGCGGTTCCTGCACCAATTGGCAACCGCCGGTCAACACCGGCTCCCGGTCCAGAAACATCTCGCCGTTTCCGGTCATCAAATAATTGAAACTAACACCCAAATTATCCATTATGGATAACGCAACATCGAATTTCGGAAACCTCGCGCCATGCTCATATTTATAATAGGAGTTACGCTTCACATCCAGCAAAACGCAAACGTCATCAACAGTTAATCCTAATTCCTTGCGGGCGGACTTCAGCCGTTGCCCGAATTCCCTGGACAAAAAACTATCTTTTTTATTTTTTATTATTGACATTTTGTACACTTTGTATATAATTTGTAACGATGAAAAAATACATTCTGTACAATTCAACGACATTGCCAAACAACATGCCGCCAACAATATATAATCTAAGGGAGCCAAATAACATACCCCCCATTCTGTACAAATTATTTTTCATCATCACCAATATAGACGAAAACGACAAAAAAATCAATAAATTATCGCAGGAATTCAATATTTTTTTATCACCGGCCACGCCAACCCGTCCGGGATCCGCCTGCCGCCGGGAGCAATCGATCTGGAACATCGACAAAACGGGGTGATGGAATGAAAAAAAAATTCAGGCTTACTATGAACATCGAAGCAACCATTCACGAGTCATATGAAAACTCTCCCGGGGACAAACCCCGGCGTCTAAAAGATTTTATCCGGCACTTCTTGAAAAATGACAGGGCGATAGTGGAGCTGTATAAAATATGGCTTCTTGACGACCTAAGGATGCACGAACACCACGACGCCATCCGTAAAAGCATTGGGACCCGGGACGAGGACGACATCTTGACAGACGTCTTGAAAGACTGCTCTCCTAAAACCAGGCAATATTATCTGGACGGCTTGAACCAAAAAGACGAGCGAAAACTCAACGAATTGGAGGACCTGTTTGGGCAATTCGGATTACCGGAGTTTATCGACGCCACATTCGAAGAGGCGAAATGAAGAGTTGCACACTGATTAACTCTCTCGATTACTCCCTGGAATATGTATTTATACTGGAAGAGGAAGATGGATTCCGGTTGGTGGTGAAGCACGGCGGGCTGATTCTCACCAACCAGATATTCAAAAGCCTGCAAAACGCGCGCACCGCGTTTGCAGAGCTCTACAATCCGCCCGGGACAGCCCATAAACCTGCACCCGATTGGAGCGGCTTTGTGGACGCCGAGCAAGAGTGGTTCGGGCACCTCCTTTACATAATCAACATGCAGATGCTCTACAAAGGGATTTAGGCACATTGGCACGTCTGGCCCCTTTTTCTATCGTTCATTTGATGCACAGAGCCCCCGGCCCTCCCCGGGGGCTCCTCTCTCTAAAAAAAAAATTCTGAGCCGGATTCAGGGTTTGATTTTTTTTGCCAATTGATTATAATCAATTATAACGATCACTGGAGATCGAATTAAGGAGGAACGATGAACACGAATATACAACCCAAATACCTCGAAACCTGGGCGAATTATCTTCTCGATCATTCACTCAAAGGTATCACGCCCAACGACGTGGTGATGATCAAAGGAGAACACATCACCTGGCCGCTGATGTCTGTCTTGCAGGACAAAATTTTCAAAGCCGGCGCCATAGCGGACGTCAACCTGGTGGCCCCGGACAACAACCGCGGCATGGTGTGGGGCTCGTCGATCGCCCGCAACGGCAGCGTCGCCCAGATCCAGCGTGTCCCCGCCTGGCATATGGACCGGTACAACGCCATGACCAAATACATCGAGATCCTGGGAGCCGAGAGCCCCGCCCTATTTGCCAACCTGCCGGAAGAGACTGCCGCCGCCATGTTCAAGGCGGACGAACCCTACAAGAACATTCGGCTCCTCAAACCCTGGGTCCTGACCCTCTTCCCCACCCAGGCCTTCGCCGACCTGGAAGGCATGACTCTGGAAGAATACGCAGCAATCGTAGTGGGAGCGTCGATCACGGATCCGGCCATGCTGGACCAGGTGGAGCAGCCGCTCTTCGATTTGCTGAGTAAAACAAAAAAAATAACCATCGTCACCCAGCATCCGGCCACCAAAAAAGAGCTCACCCTTCGTATGAACATAAAAGACCGTATACCGGTCAAATGCACCGGGCACCGCAACTTCCCCGACGGCGAAGTCTTCACCAGCCCCGACGCCCGCTCGGTGGAAGGCGAGATCTTCGTCGATCTCCCGGTCTATTACAACGGCGCCACCATGCAGGGCATCTACCTGAAATTCGATAACGGCGTCATCGTGGACTACACCGCCGACAAAGAGTACGACACCCTGAAAAAAATCATCGAAACCGACGAAGGCTCGCACCGGTTGGGCGAAGTGGCCCTGGGTATGAACAACGGCCTGCAAACCGCGTTGAAGCATCCGCTCTTCGTCGAGAAAGTGGGCGGCACCTGCCACATCGCCATTGGCGCCAGTTACCCTGAATGTTACGTGCCCGACCCAGCCTCGGACGAAGGTAGAGATACCAGCGATAAATTATACCAGCAAGGCATCCTGAACCGCTCCTCGCAGCACGTGGACATCGTGACCGACTTCCGCGACGGCGGCGCCGGCCGGGCCATCTATCTGGACGGAACAAAGCTGGAAGTGCAAGACAACATCTGGGTCATCCCCTAACGATAGACAACCATGAAGCGCCCGCGGCACATGCCATCCATCACCACAACAACCACTGCCATCCTCCGGATGGCCGGGCGCGGCGGGCAAACCAATATCGCGCGCTTCACAAATTTTGACAAATATCGAGGAAACATTCGGCATTTCCCAATAAATAGTACGAATAGGTGGAAAAATTTTACGCAACATGATAAAATATAACAGGATGAATGAGGAGGAGTTTCTATGAGTGTGATTGTGAAATGTCCGGCATGCGGGACAAAAAACAGGATCGAGGATGACGCGGAAGGCGCCCCGGTATGTGGGAAGTGTAAATCGCCATTATTGTTGCACCAAACAGTAGGGCCAATCAATCTGTCCGACGCGGACTTCGATTCAGTTATCGCCAACTCCCCAAAACCAGTTTTGGTGGATTTTTGGGCCGCCTGGTGCGGTCCGTGTAGAATGATGGAACCGATCCTGGAGAATTTTGCCCACAGTCAGAGTTCCATTGTCGTGGCCAAGTTCGATACTGAATCCAACCCCCTCATCCCCTCCAAGTTCCAGATCTTCTCGATCCCCACCATGATCCTATTCGAACGCGGAAAAGAGGTCAAACGCATCACCGGAGCAATGCCCCTCGAAGCCCTGGAACATCAACTCTCCCCCTGGATCAAAGTCAACTAACCTACTCCGCCGGCACTCCAGGAAGAACAGGGCTTCGGCCTAAAGAAACAAATTTTTCAGCAAAGCGCCATCCCCGCGCAAAACCTCCGGCGAGCTCTCCAATTCTACCCGTCCCAATTTCAAACCCACCACCCGGTGGCAGATCGTCATCACATCCTTCACTTTCTGTTCCACCACCAACATGGCGAGTCCCAGCTCGCGATTGATCTCCGTCAACTTGCCGAACACGTCGCCCAACAGATTGGGAGCCAGACCGAGGGACGGTTCGTCCAGGAGCAACAATTGAGTCGGCGGCACCATTGCCCTGGCAATCGCCAACATCTGCCGCTCACCGCCGCTCAGATTGCCGGCATCCTCCCGCAAGCGGGTTTTTAACGCCGGAAACAATTCCAGCACAATCTCTTCCCGCTTCATCAATTCAACCCTCGACAAGCGGAAGCCCCCCACTTCGAGATTCTCCCCCACCGTCATCCGGTCGAACACCCGGCTTCCCTGCGGACAAAACGTCAAGCCCAATCCGATATTTTTCGCCGGAGAATTACCGTTAATGGAATTGCCCAACCAATAGATCTTCCCCTTCCATAACGGCAGCAAACCGCTCACCGCCTTGAGAACAGTGGATTTTCCCGCGCCATTGGGGCCGATCAAGGCCACGATCTCGCCTTCGTTGACCTCGAGCGACACATCCTGCAACACAGGCTTTTTATTGTAACCGGTCGATACATTCTCTATTTTCAGCATCGGTTCCATCACTACAAGTACGCCTCGATCACTCGCGCGTCTCCGCGCACATCACGAGGACTCCCTTCGGTCACCTTTTTCCCGGCATCCATAAAGATCACCCTCCGGCACACCTGCATCACCACATCCATATTGTGCTCGATCAACAATACAGCCTGCCCGTTTCCCGGCAATCCCCCGATCATCTCCAGGATTTTATCGATCATCGCAGGATTCAAACCGGCGAACGGTTCATCCAGCAGCAAAAGCTCAGGCTCCGCCGCCAAACAGCAGGTAATACTCAACAATTTCTGCTGCCCATACGACATCTCCCCCGCCAGATCAGACGCTTTCCCGGCAATTCCCGCATATTCCAACAATCCCATCGCCTTCTCTTCCAGCGACCTCTCCTGCTTCAACCATTTTTTGCGCCGCCAGAACAAATTTCCCAACGCCTCGCCCCGCTGACCTTGAAACGCCAACATCACATTCTCCAAAACCGTGATCTGCCTGATCAACCGTAAATCCTGAAAGGTCCGGGCAATCCCC
>JAHELQ010000222.1 GCA_024644125.1 Candidatus Aminicenantota bacterium
CCGTTATCTTCGCAGCGGGCGTACATGATGTTACGTTGCGCGATTTCCGCGAAAGAATCCCTGAGCAAGATATGAATCACGCCGGCGGGATCGACATCCATTCGAAAGCTGGTCCCCCAGTAGAATAGCGGCTCAGGTACCTCATAATCCAACTCCACAGGCTTTGTCCAAAGAAATCCGTTATCCGTCGATTGGTGATAATAGACGCGGCCCGACTGCCGGCAATGACCGCTGTGCATTTTTCCCGCGCTATCCACCATGAATTGAGCGCCATACGGACAGTTTGTAGGATTTTTAGTAATCTGCAACGGGTCGCTCCATGTTTTTCCCCCGTCGTTTGATTGTCTTAAATAGATAAGATTGTAAAAAAACAGGTCATCCGGGGAACTGTATCGATGATAAAGCACATTGATCCTCCCTTCCGGTTCCACAACCATCGCGTCAATTTTGTCAAGCACTGCATCCGTCCATTCGATTTCGCCGGGTTCCGAAAAGGTGTAATTCTCGCAGATGGAGAAATCCACGGTATTGGAATCGCCGCCGCCGGGCGATGGATTGCGCACCTTGACCAACGCGTTGGCCGCCTGCACGGATCCCTGCTCCCGGTCATAATGTCCCGCTTGCGCCGCCGCCGACAACAGCGTGTCGTCCGGTTGGATCACACAGGTCAGATGATTGGCGTCCACAAACGTCGTATCCATCTCATTGCCGCGAAACACAATCGTGGCCCCTTCGACAAAATCACTGCCCTCGACTTTCATCTCAACCGCTGGCACATGGGTCACGCACGATGTTGGAGATATGGAAGTCAATACCGGAATCGGATTCTCCTCCCCGGTATCCGGTTCAGGGTCCGGCCCCTGCGGCGTGAAATTCTTGCCGTCGCAACCGGCCAACACAAATAGAACAACCACCAATAAAAAAACTCTCAAAAATTGCCGTTTCATTCATTCGCCTCTCTTTTTTTTATTACGTCAAACCGGAGCGGCCGCACACCAATCTACCATTGCCCCGGCTATCTACACAAGCAAGTGGAATGCCAACCTGCCGCTCATTCTCAAAACACAGATTCAACAGGCGTATCGCCCGGAGTATAAATAAACGTCTCCCCAAAATATAACTCAGCGGTTATATTGGACAACCGGGCAGTTATAAACAGTCAGTCCCTGACGCACGGAACGCTGCGGTAAAAATACGCGGTTTGCTCCCAGATATCGTTTTGAAATTGAATGTTCTCGCACATAATCATAACTATCATATTTCCAGATTCATCGCAACCGATATCATAAGAGGATGTGCCTCCAGGTTGGGAATAAGGCAGCAACGTTTGTTCCGTCCATGTGGCGCCGCCGTCCGTGGAGCGGCGGTTGCACACATACCCCCCTTGAATGAAAAAAACATTGATATTCCCTGCGGCATCCACTATTATTTTTCCCAAACCGCTATGAGTGCCGGCCTTTGTCAATGCGCGGTGAGGGGACCAGGTGATACCGTTGTCGGTGGATTTCCTGAAGAAGATTCTATAGCGGTCAATGAACGGATCATTCTTGTAGAGATAGAGCAAATAGACATGATGATTGACCGGATTGACAGCCATGCGGATATCCTTGTTGTAATTGAACTGTGATTCGTTGCTCACAATCTGCTGGTCCTCCCAGGTCCCTCCTCCATCATACGACCTTCGAAAACCGATGTTCCATTCGGTGTTCGCTCTCAATTCCTTACGATCCCTCCAGGCGGCGTACACTCGCTCCTCTCCATCACAGACGATGAAGGGCTCGGAGCCATAAAATCTTCGGGATAGGCTCGTTGTCCACCAATGGGTACCTCCATCGTCAGAGCGCGCATGCAGGATGTTTCCCGTGTAGGATTCTATTTCCGTATCCTGTAGTAGGACATGTAGCACACCGGCTGGGTCCACAGCCATGTGGAACTTGGTGCCGCAACAACTCAAGGGTAAGTCTGTGGAGGGGGGCAATGCAACGGGCTTGTCCCAATGAAGCCCATTGTCGCGGGATTGGTGATAGAAGACCCGGCCGCCCTCGCGCCAATGGCCGCAATGCATGATGCCGCCGTTATCCACCAGGAATTGAGGCCCGGTAGGCGCGTTCGGAAGATGCCTGGTAACCTGCAAGGGCTCTTCCCAGGATTCCCCGCGGTCGTTCGATTGCCGCAGATAGATAAGGTTGTAATATCCCAGGAATTCCCGTTGATCGTATCGTTGATACAATACACTGATCTTCCCGCCGGGCTCTACGAACACCAATCTTAGATGCTCGCATCGTTTATCATTCCAATCGATCTCCTTTTGCCCGGAAAAGGTGTAGTTGTCGCAGATCGCAAAATCCAGGGTATTGGAATCCCCCCCTCCGGGCGATGGGTTGCGTACTTTCACCAGGGCGTTGGCCGCTTGAGCGGATCCTACTTCACGGTCATAGGTTCCTATCTCTCCCGCTGCGCTGAGCAGAGTATCTTCCGGCTCGATCATGCATGTCAGTCGAGACGAGCTGACAAACGTAGTATCCATCTCTTCGCCTCGAAACACTACGTTCGCCCCATCCACAAAATCGCTCCCTTCAACCGTCATCTCAAACGCCGGCATATGAGCCACACATGAGCCCGGAGACATCGTTGCCAACACCGGAATCGGGTTCTCCTCCTCCGGTTCAGGCTCGCCGCCGTCGCCGTTAGGCGAGACGTTTTTGCCGTCGCAACCGCCAAGGGCGAACAAGACAAACACACTTATCAAAAATATTTTACAAATTATATTCTTCATTTCCCCACCTCTATATAAGTGTTGCAATTCCCATACCAAACCGATCATTTCCCGCAAAACCAGTCGTGAAGCGTGTCGTCTCTTGGTGTCGGGAGTGCTTGATAACCGGTGGGTTATATTGGATAACCGTTGGGTAATGTCTTGAAGGTAATTTCGCGGGCCGGTTTTTGGAAAAAGAAGATCTGATGGTGGTTTCGGGTGGCAGGGTTGGATTGGCATGGGAAATGCATGAAAAAAATTACAAATTAAATTCTAAAATTTAAGGGGGAATTTAAAATGAAAGAAAGGAAACAAACAAGAAAGTTCCATGTTTTGAGAATGACTGTCTGTGTCACGTTTATCGTGATGCTGGGATTGGCTTCCATGTTGGGAGCCCAGGATGTGACGCTTTATGCTGTCGATTGTGACGGTTATGGGTTTAACCATGGTTGGATAGACGCGTACAAAGCCGAGGGTTATCTGGGAGCTTACGAGTATACTCACAACGATTATGCCTGCAAGAGTCTAGCCGTGAATCCGTACCGCCTGCTGAAAGCGTATGAATTCGACCGCTGGGTCGCGTCTCGACCAATTTCCGCTGTGCGGGTTTATGCCAATGTCAAGATGCATGATGGGACGGATACTTGCAATCATCTGTTGATTCAATTGCGGGCCTATGATATGGTGGATGTGGTGGCTGAGACGACGGTGAATGTCCAGGAAGGCGTGGTCAGTCACATCGAATTGACTGTTCCGGAGCCGGAGGGTGGTTGGACACAGGAACGAGTGGACGCTCTCGAATTGTGGATCGGAGCCAAAGCGGAATGCCCAACGGCGCACCTTCTGGTCTATTTCTTCACCATCGAAATCGACTATTGACGACTCAACCTAACACCGCTTCGCCATAGAATCGAAGCGAAACCAAAAAACGAGGCGCCTGTCCCCAGATACCTGACAGGAAATTCTCCGATCAGGTAATGATTATACGGAGGGCAGGCTGCCTCCCATCTACGTATGGTATGGTTTGTCGCAGATGATGTCGCGGCAGACAGAATTCCTACTTTCATCGCCAATGGAAAATCCCCAAAATCCAGTCCCGATAATTGTTACGTAGAGGTGCGTCTCCGTGCGCGCCCGCTTTTGCGGCGGAATTTCCCGTTTTAGTCATTGAACGGGATGTGCGCGTGCTCTATTTTTTGTAAAAAAAAGTAAAAAGTAGAGAAAATCGAAAACCCTGTGTAATGAGTTTTCGTTTATAACATTATATGGAAATAACGAGTGTACGCGCCTTGCCTTTTGGATGTCGATGAAGAGACGATGCGCGCGTTTTTTGGAGGATTGACTATGAGAAGCTTATTGGCACTATGTGTCGCAATTAGTATGGTATTACTATATCTACCCTTAAATGGAGAAGTGGATGCTCGGCTGCTGCGGGATCCCGATGTGTCGAAATCACACATTACCTTTGTGTATGCAGGCGATGTGTGGATCGTCGCCAAAGAGGGCGGGATGGCGCGGCAATTAAGTTCGCCCAAAGGCGAAGAGCTATATCCCCGTTTTTCGCCAGATGGAAGCATGATTGCCTTTAGCGGCAACTACGACGGCAACATCGATGTGTATGTGATACCGGTGAACGGCGGAATGGCGCGCCGGGTGACCCATCATCCGGAACCAGACCTGGTGGAGGACTGGTATCCCGATGGGAAGGCGTTGATGTACCGGTCGGGTATGGCGAGCTTCCGCTCGTTTGTACCGCAATTTTACAAAACATCTCCGGATGGCGGGATGCCTGAACGACTGCCGGTACCGTACGGGATGTATGGGGCGTTGTCGGATGACGGCTTGCATATCGCCTTTTCCACCATCAGTAATGTGAATCGCTCCTGGAAACGCCACCGCGGCGGACGTGCCGGCGATATCTGGGTGATGGACCTCGCCACCAGCGAGGCGGTCAATATCACCGGCAGCGACGCGAACGACGACGTGCCCATGTGGCGCGGCGACAAGATCTACTTTTTGTCGGACAGGGCCGCGGATATGCGGAGCAACATCTGGGTATACGACATGAAGACCAAACAATCACGGCAGGTGACCTTCTTCAGGGAATTCGACGTCAACTGGCCGGAGATCGGGCCGGACGAGATCGTGTTCGAAAACGGCGGACAATTACACCTATTGAATCTGGAAACCGAAAAGAGCTCGCCAGTGAAGATCACGGTGGCCACCGACCTGGCCTCGCTTCGCCCCAGAGTGGAGAAAGTCGCGAAGTTGATTCGGCACGCGGGCATCTCCCCCAGCGGAAAGCGGGTTGTACTGGAGGCGCGGGGCGAAATATTCTCGGTACCGGCGGAACATGGACCGGTGTTGAATCTGACCCAAAGCTCAGGAGTGGCGGAGCGGTATCCCGCCTGGTCTCCGGACGGCAAATGGATCGCCTATTGCAGCGACCGGTCGGGGGAATACCAATTGATAACGCGGCCTGCCGACAGAATGGGGAGCGAGACTGTCCTTACCTCGTACGACCGGGGCTTCCGGTACAATCCCCAATGGTCGCCGGACAGCAAAAAATTGGCGTTCCTGGATGAAGAGAAGAATCTCAACCTCATGGACATTGCCACCAAAAAGATTGAAGTCATCGACCGGTTGCCCGAGGGATCACATTATTCGCTCGAGGATTATGAGGTGTCGTTTTCCGCCGATGGCCGGTACATCGCCTATTATCGTAACATGCCCAACAACAATTACGCGGTGTTTATCTATGACGTCAAGGAAAAGAAAAGCCGGCAGGTGACCTCCGGATTTTGTTCAGAGTGGGATCCTGTATTCGATCCGGACGGTAAATATCTCTATTTTGTCTCTCTCCGTTCATTCACCCCAATTTACTCCAGTATCCAGGCCACCTGGATTTACGGCAACGGCGTCCACGTCATGGCCATGGCGTTGCAGGCGGACATCCCCTCCCCCCTGGAGGTAAGAAACGACCAGGAAGGGGAAGAAACTAAAAAACCTTCCGACTCTAAAAAAGAAAAACCCAAACCTGCGGCCGAATCCAGGGCCATCGATTGGCAGGGGATCGAGAACCGCATCGTGACGCTCACGGGCAAAGCGGGAAATTACGAGAACCCGAAAGCGACATCCGGCAAAGTGCTTTATATCAGTTGGTCTTTTCATGGAGCGCCGGAGCGCAAAGGGACGTTGGTTTATTATGACCTGAAGAGCCGCGAAGAACAAACGGTTCTGGAAAATGTGAGCGATTTTGATTTATCCGCCGACGGCAAGAAGATTTTGGTTGCGAATCGCGGGAGCTTCGGCATTGTGAATGTGGCGCCCAAGCAGAAGATGACTCCGTTGCCCGGGATCGCAGAGATGGAAATGATAGTGGATCCGCGGCAAGAATGGCGGCAGTTGTTCAATGATTCCTGGCGCTTCGAGAGGGACTTCTTCTATGACGCCAACACCCATGGCCTGGATTGGCGGGCGATGCGGAAACAATACGGAAAATTGCTCGAAGACGCGGTAACCCGCGAGGATGTGTCGTTCGTGATTCGCGAGTTGGTGGGAGAATTGGGAGCGGGCCATGTCTTCGTAGGCGGCGGCGACGTTGAAAAACCGGAACAGAGGAACACCGGTATGTTGGGAGTGGATTTCAGCCTTCGGAACGGCGCATTCCAGATCGAGAAGATCATCGATGTCAGCTCCCAGAACATCGGAGTTCGATCTCCGTTACGCGAACCGGGAGTCAATATCTCCATTGGGGATTATATCCTGGCGGTGAATGGAGTTACCCTCGACACGACCTTCGATCCCTGGGCAGGTTTCCAGGGATTGGGAGGCAAGACGGCGATGTTGACGGTAAACGACCGGCCATCGCTGGACGGAGCCCGCGATGTGCCGGTAACCATGATGACCGACGAACGCGCCCTCCGGGAACTCGCCTGGGTGGAGGCCAATCGCCAAGCGGTGGCGGAAGCCACGGATGGCAGAGTGGGATACATTTATGTTCCCAACACTGGTACCGACGGGCAATCGGAACTGGTACGCCAATTCCGCGCCCAATTCCATTTACAGGGCCTGGTGATCGACGAACGCTTCAACACCGGCGGGCAATTGGGCGACCGTTTTGTGGAGCTTTTGAATCGTCCTCTCTATAATTATATGTATGAACGCAACGGCAATACCAATCAATTCCCGGCTATTGCCAATACCGGCCCCAAAGTGATGCTGGCCAACGGCTGGTCGGGCTCCGGCGGCGACGCGTTGCCCTTTTACTTCCAATTGGCTAAGATCGGACCGGTGATCGGTACCAGGACCTGGGGCGGATTGGTTGGCCCGGCCTATGGGATGCCGCTGATCGACGGAGGATATGTGTCGTGTCCGCCCGGACGGTTTGTGGGACTCGATGGCGAGTGGGTGGTAGAGAATGTGGGCGTGATTCCCGACATTTTACTGCCCAATGACCCCGGCAGATTGGCTAAAGGCGATGACCAGCAATTGAACCGCGCCGTGGAAGAGATTCTCGCGGCCTTGAAAAAGAACCCGCCGACGAAGCCCCGGATCCCCGAGTTCCCAGTGGTCAAACGGGATTGAGGATTAATGTTCGCATTGGTAGTGATTTTTTTTTGAAATTGTTTTATAATCTATGCGGTTCCGCTCGACTGGCCGGGTGGAACCGCACAATATCGAGAAAATATTCAATAATGTGAGGAAGAGGATATGAATCAGCAATTCAGCGTCGCGGAATCGTTCGCGTTGGAGATGGATCTTCAGGACCCGTTGCGGGAGTTTCGCAATCATTTTTACATCCCCAGTGGAATTACCTACATGGACGGCAATTCGCTGGGTTTAATGAGCCGCGAGGCTGAATCGACGTTGCTTCGGGTGATGAACGAATGGAAAACCAAAGGGATTGACGGTTGGCTGGGGGCGGAGCGTCCCTGGTTTTATTTCGCGGAGATTCTGGGCGCCGCGTGCGCGCCGTTGGTAGGGGCCGAAGCGGACGAAGTGGTTGCCACCGGCACCACCACAGTGAATATCCATTCGTTGGTGAGTACATTCTATCGCCCATCGGGGACCCGCACCCGGATTCTGGCCGACGAATTGAACTTCCCCACCGATATTTACGCCCTGAAGGGCCAGATCAAGTTGAAAGGCCTGGATCCGGATAAGGAATTGATTCTGGTTGGGTCCCAGGATGGACGGCTGCTGGACGAGGAACAAATCATCGCTGCCATGACGGAAGATGTGGCTCTCGCCTTGCTTCCGTCTGTCCTGTTCCGCAGCGGACAATTGCTGGATATTCCTTATTTGACGACAAAAGCACACGAGAAAGGAATCATCATCGGCTTTGATTGCTCCCATTCCGTCGGAGCCGTCCCTCACCATTTTGATGAGTGGGATGTGGATTTCG
>JAHELQ010000223.1 GCA_024644125.1 Candidatus Aminicenantota bacterium
CAATACCCGCATTATTATACTGGACAAGAACGGCCAGGTCTCGGCCGCCGGCGCCAAAGGGGAGATCTATATTCGCACCCCCTATCGCACCCTCGGCTATCTCAACAATCCCGAAGCTACCGCCGAATCTTTTATTCCCAACCCGTTCGGCAAGAACCCCGACGATATCGTTTACAAAACCGGCGATTTGGGCCGATGGCTGGACGATGGCGCAATCGAATTTCTGGGGCGCGGCGACCGGCAGGTAAAGATCCGGGGCAATCGCGTCGAGATGAAAGAGATCGAGCTAGAGCTTCTTCGCCACCCGGCTGTCGAACAATGCATCGTTTTAGCCCGCAAGCATGATGGCGGCGGCGAACTTTTTCTCGTAGCCTATGTCGTTTGCGCTTCCGAAGTGGCCCAACGGGAATTGCGGGAATTTTTAAGACAATCGTGCCCGGACTTTTTTATCCCCGCTTATATTGTCCCGCTAGACCGTATTCCTTTAAATTCCAACAACAAAGTGGATACCAGGGCGTTGCCGGATCCGTCGAAGAATGACGGCGAAGCGTTCATCGTTCCCCAAACTCCTACGGAGAAAGTGTTGGCCAGGATTTGGTGCGATTTGTTTTACCGGGACCGGGTGGGAGTGGACCAGGATTTTTTCAACCTCGGCGGCCACTCCCTCACGGCGGTCACACTGTGCGCCCGGATATTGAAAGAATTTCGGGTGGATGTCCCGTTGCGCGATGTATTTGACCGGCCCACAGTCCGGCTACAGGCACAGTTGATCGACGCGCTCGATAAAAGTGCATTTTCCGCGGTGGAGCCGGTGGAGGATAGGGAATACTACCCCCTGTCCAACGCCCAGGAGCGGATGTTCGTGGCGGCTCAATTGCGGGCGGATGCCACTGATTACAACATGACAGCCATCCGGATCATCGAGGGAAAACTCGATGTCCTCCAGTTGCAAGAGGCGTTCCAGATGTTGGTCCTTCGTCATGACACATTGCGCACCGCGTTTGTGGTTATCGACGGGCAACCGTCGCAATGGGTGCGGCGGAGAGTGGACTTCGCTGTGGAAGTTCTGGATATCCAGGACTCGTGCGCACGGTTTGGAGAAGATGAAGCTCTGGATAAGATCCTGGAAGATTTTATCCGGCCCTTCTCATTGGACGGGGCGCCTCTCTTGAGGGTACGTCTGGCGCAGTTGGGGCATGAGCGGCACGCGTTGTTCTATGACCTACACCATATCATTTCCGACGCCGTGTCGCTGATGGTGTTGGGGGAAGAATTTCTCGAACTATACCACCGGCGACCCTTGCCGCGGTTGAGGCTCCAATACCGGGATTTTTCCCTCTGGCAAGCGGGGAGCCTTCACTCCGATTATTGGCTCGGTCTTTATTCTGGAAACATTCCGGAGCGGAGGATACCGGTGGATTTCCCGGACGCCCCCAGATTCGGCATGAAAGAGGAGACCCTGACCTTCGAGTTGGACCAGGACATAACGGCGCGGATCCGCCGCTTCACCGGAGAGTATGGGGTCACATCCTTCATGCTGTTGGTCGCGGTGTACGCTGTACTATTGGCCCGGTATTCCGGGCAGCAGGACATCGTGATCGGCGTTCCCGTGGCGGGGCGGAATCACGCCGACCTGGAACGGATTATCGGGATGTTCGTCAATATTTTGCCGTTGCGTCTCGATGTAGAAGGCGATGCCACGTTCGTGGAATTTGTTCACGATGTGAAGAGCCGCTGCATCGATGCCTTCGCCAACCAGGACTATCCGTTCGACGAACTGGTGCGGCAATTGGGATTGTCGCGGCAAACGGATACCAATCCGTTGTTCGACGTTGTGTTCCAGACCCATGAGGCGCCGGCGGGAGGGGAGAGTGTCGATGATAAAGATGGGGATTTGCGCATTCTTCCTTATGAAAATCGCCGCAGCACGTCCAAATTCAGCCTGATTCTAGAGTCCTACGATATGGACGAAACATTCATCATGACCCAGCAATTCTCCACAGCGCTATACAAACGGTCCTCCGTCCAGGAGATGATCCGTATCTACTCCGATATTCTAGGTCAGGCGCTGAACGACCACGCCATCCGGTTGCGGGACATTCGGACCGGAGAAGAATCTCGAGTCCAGCTCTCCAATGTGCTGCCGGACGATCTGGATAATTTTGATTTTTAAGAAAAAATAAGAGGAAGCGATGAATCCAAACGATCAAAAAATTCTATTGATGTTGTGTCCCTTCTGGATGCCGTTGATCCCACCGGTGGGATTGGCCTGCTTGAAAGCCTATTTGCAAGAACACGGGTATCAGGTCGAGGCGGTGGACCTGAATACCGATGAATCGTTGCGCCTCCATTACGATAATTATATGAAGGTTTTACAAGAAGGCGTTCCAAAAGACCGGCAAGGCAATTTCCATAGTATCGCCCAGGATGTGTTGCGCAATCATTTAATGGCCCATCTGAACGCCGTTGATCCGGAGCTGTATGGCCAACTGGTCCAGGATCTCGTTTATAAGACATTTTACACTGAATTTGATCGGGAACGCGTTGACCGGCTCTCAGGCCACGGGGAAAACTTTTTTGGCCGGTTGGAGCAGGTTGTGAGGGATATTATCCGGCGACAGAAGCCGTCGATACTGGGATTGTCCGTGTACAGCGGAACTCTTCCCGCGTCGCTATTCACAGGGAAACTGGCAAAAGAGATCGATCCCAATCTAAAGATCGTTGTCGGCGGCGGTGTGTTCGCCGACCAATTGGCCATCGACACCCCCAATTATCACAGCTTTTTGACCTATGGCGAAGAATGGCTCGATGCAGTCGTCATCGGCGAAGGCGAGCAATTGTTCTTGAGGTTTTGCAATGGGGAATTGCCATCCGATCGCAAGGTCTTCTCTATCGCGGACCTGGGCGAGAAAAGACTCGATATCAAATCGGCCCCGCTACCGGATTTTTCCAACTTTGATTGCAACCGCTATTCTACGATGTCTTCGTATACATCCCGGAGTTGCCCCTTCCAATGCAGCTTTTGTAGTGAAACTCTCCAATGGGGAAAATACCGCAAAAAAACCGGCCGTCAAATAGTCTCTGAATTGCGGCAATTGTATCGGCAGCATCAGTTCCAGTTGTTTTATATGTGCGATTCGTTGCTCAATCCAGTGATGGATGATGTGGCGGTTGCCATGGGGGAAGAGGAAATCCCGATTTATTGGGATGGTTGTCTGCGGGCGGACCGCCACGTGTGTGACCAAAAGAACGCCATGCGTTGGCGTAGAGGCGGTTATTACAGGGCGCGAATGGGGATGGAAAGTGGCTCCGAGAGGGTGCTGGACATCATGGGCAAGAGAATCACTGTCCAACAAATCAGAGAGGCGTTGGTGAGTCTCGCCTCGGCTGGAATTAAAACCTCCACTCTGTGGCTTATCGGTCACCCGGGTGAAACCGAGGAAGATTTCCTGCAAACCCTTGATCTGATCGCGGAATGTAAAGACTTTATATATGACGCCGAAGGCACGCCATTCTGGTATTTTTTATCCCAACAACCGGGATCCGCCGATTGGAATAGAAACAATCCTCATCGATTGCTCTATCCCGACTGGGCATCGGATATGTTGGTAGTGCAAACCTGGATCCTTGACGCCGAACCTCCGCGGGAGATTATTTATCAGAGGCTCAACCGTTTTGTCCGGCACCTGGACAAACTGGGAATCCCCAATCCATATTCCCTAAAAGATGTGTTCCGGGCGGATACCCGTTGGCAAGGACTTCATAAAAACGCGGTCCCGCCCTTGATCGATTTTTCAAATAAAGAACGCCCTATCGTCGAATGCCTGGATATAAAAGATCTGGTGGTGATGGGCCCGCCTCCTGAAGAAGATGGGGATTTTGATTTTTAATATAAAAGGAGAGTCAGAAATGGTTGTGTGTTCAACGTGTGTGTTACCGGAGTCTTACCCTGGGATACAGTTTGATGAAGACGGGGTATGCAATTTGTGCCGACAGCATATGGCGGGAGCCGCTTCTACCGCCGGAAGTTTTTCCTGTGAAGAGGATTTGCTGGAAGTTCTCGCCGGTTGGAAGGATAAGTCGAGAAAATACGATGTATTGGTACCCGCCAGCGGGGGAGTGGACAGTAGTTTTGCCCTCGTCAAATTGGTCGAGACATATGGCTTGAGGCCTCTGGTCTATCACAATGACCACGGATATGAAGACCCAACGGCTACTGAAAATGTACGGAAGTTGTGCCGGAAATTGAATGTGGATCTCATTTTCTGGCAGTATGATACGCCTTTTATGAAGAAACTCTGGAAATACTTGAACGGCAATTATCTCGAAGATACCAGCGCATGTTATATTTGCGGCAATATGCTGTATCTCAATGCCATTGAATTGGCCTGCAGGTTTGATATTCCCCTGGTGGTCAACGGGTATTCCAAAGGGCAAGCCGACTTGATTTCCGATAAAGAGCAGGGGCGGCGGCGATTTGAGAATATGATGGCGTTGATGGCCCATGACCGGGATTTTTTCAATGAATTGACCCGCAAATACGAATACCTGGGCAGGCAAAAAATCTTTGAAAAAAGAGGCGATCTTGAACATCCGGGGCAGAAAGACCGGATTTTGGTTCTGCCGTTTTTTGTATTTCAATTTTACAAAACCGACAAGCAATTCTTGAAAGAGGAATGCCGACGCCGGTTCGATTGGCAACCTCAGGAGACCAATTATCCCAGGCGGACCACCAATTGCCGGATGATATGGCTCAACACTCACATGGATTTGAAAAAAATGGGCTATTCCGTATATCATGCGGAATATTCACGTTTGATCAGAGAGGGGGAAATCACCAGAGAGCAGGCTCTCGAAGATCTGGAATTCTCTCCCCCGGGAAACATCGTCCAGACGCTGGCGGATGAGATCGGCGTGGATATTCACCGCAATCCTGCGCCTTTTCGGAAGGTGGAAGTACCGGCGCCCGAACTGGGAGAAGAAGACGATTTCGCATTTTGAACAGAAAAACCGCATAGATAAAATTCCGAGGAGGACAACATTCATCAAAATATTCATGTAACCAGTGATGTGGCCCTGCGGGCCAGCCATTTCAATAAAGAACGGGATTATTGGCTGAAGTCGTTGTCTGATGATCCGGCGAAGACTGTGATTCCGTACGATTGCGAAGAAGGGGCTGATTCCGCCGGTCATGACTTGGGGCGGGTGGAGTTGGCTCTCGATCTTCGGTTGCAGCAGCGTTTGATCGGCATGAGCAACGGGTCGGATTTGCGCCTCTTCATTATATTGACAGCGTGCTGGATGGGGCTGCTCCATAAATATACCGGCGAAACTGCCATCATGACCGGAACCACCGCCCTCCAACAGGAAAACGAAGCGGAATTCGTCAATACAGTGACTGTGCTCAAAAGTGACATCGAGGGTGGGCTTACGGTAAAGGAGCTCATTCTCAGGGCGAGAAAAGCTGTGTCCGAAGCCATCGAGAATATCAATTATCCAATCGAGATGTTGCTCTATCAGTTGAAGTTGCCGATGGATGAGATGGATTTCCCCCTCTTTGACAGTGTGATTCTTCTCGAGAATATCCAGAATCCCTCCTATCTGAAGGGCATCGAGCCGAAAATCTTGCTGGCGGTGAGGCAGGAAGGCGGCGTGCTGGCAGGAGAATTGCGGTATCGCCGGGAATTTTATCGCGATGAAACCATGCGCCGGGTAGGCGGCTGTTTGCGCAATTTTATGAATGAGGCGCTGTTTGATGTGGAGCGGAAGCTTCGCGATGTAGGCATTGTATCGCCCGAAGAGAAAGAACTCCTGGTGCGGGAATGGAACGGCACATCCAGGGATTTTCCCCTTCGAGACACGCTGGACGCGGTATTTCGCCGCAAAGCAGAAGAGCATCCCCACCGGGTTGCGGTCGCCGATACCGCCAATCAATTGACCTACGGCGAGCTGTCTCTCCAGGCTTCACTCATCGCAGCCCAACTGCGACTGAAAGGAATTGGTCCCGGAACCGTGGCTGCGGTGATGGTGGAACGCTCGGTGGAGATGATTTCCGCGGTTCTTGGGGTTGTCTTGTCTGGAGCGGCATATATGCCGGTTGACCCAACCTACCCCCGGGAACGGATTCTTTATGTGTTGAGAGACAGCGGCGCCAGGGGGTTGGTGACTCAACGGAGCATGGCCTCGTGGAAGGAAAAAATCGATACTGTGATTGTTGACGAAGAGGGCGAGCTGTCTCTTCTTTCTCACGATGGAGGCGATCCTCCATCGTATGGCGATCCCGCCTATGTCATCTACACCTCCGGCTCCACGGGCAGGCCCAAAGGGGCGATCGTCGCTCACGCCAACGCCTTGAATCTGGTGTGCGGATTGCGGGAAATCATCTACCGGAAGTATCGTTCCCATCTCAATGTGGCGTTGTTGGCCCCCTATTTTTTTGACGCGTCGGTGCAACAAATCTTCGCGACCCTATTGTATGGGCATAAGTTGTGCATTGTTCCCGAGGAATGGCGGGGAGACGGCGAAAAGATTTTGTACTTCTACAACAAATACTGTGTTGAAATCTCGGATGGAACGCCGATTCATATTCGCTTGATGGTTGAGGCGATGGGAGGGATGACTGTCGATTGTCCTATCCGCCATTTATTGATCGGCGGCGAACCATTGCCCCAAAAAGCCACGGCCCGGTTCTTGCATTCTTTCAATGGTTCCGCACCGGTGATCACCAATGTGTATGGCCTGACCGAATGCGCGGTAGACAATATCGCGTGCGATGTGACTGTGGAAAATATAGATGGATTCGAGCGAATTCCCATCGGCGCTCCATTGCCGAATCAAACTGCCTATGTGCTGGGAGTGGACGACACTCTCATCCCGGTGGGAGTGGCGGGAGAATTATGCGTCGGCGGCCCCAGTGTCGGTTGCGGTTATTTGAACCGCCCGGAATTGACGCTCGATAAATTCTACCGGGATCCTTTCCGCGAAGGGGAACTGCTCTACCGTACCGGCGACCTTGCACGGTACGGCGGCGATGGTGTCATCGAACTCATCGGCCGCAAGGATTTCCAGGTGAAAATCCGTGGCTTCCGCGTGGAATTGGGTGAAATCGAGGCTCAACTCCTCAAACATCCCGAGGTGACGGAAGCTGTTGTGCTTGCCCGGATGGATGAGGCGATCCAACAATTGTATTTATGCGCTTATTGTGTAACTGGTACGGAACTCACCAGCGCGGGCATCAAAGAGTTTTTGGGGGTTAGTTTACCGGATGCGGTGATCCCCTCGCGTTATGTGTGGCTTGATAAAATGCCCGTGACATCCAACGGCAAAGTGGATCGCAAGGCTTTACCGCAATTTGAATCGGCGCTGGAAGCCGGAGATTATACGGCGCCCCGCAACCGGATGGAGAAGATGCTGACGGAGATCTGGGCGTCGGTACTGGGAATGGACGCTGCGCGCATCGGTATCGATGACGACTTCTTCGACCTGGGAGGGCATTCTCTGAAGGCGGCGATTCTCACCTCCCGGATCCATCAGGAATTGCAGGTCAAAGTGGCGTTGGCTGAAATTTTCCGACTGCCCACCATCCGGCAATTGGCGGAATCCTTCGACAACGGATCGGGGCCCCGGTACAACGCGGTAGAGGTTGCTGAACAGAGGGATTATTACCCTCTGACCCCTTCCCAGGCGCAGATCTATATCCAACAGGTGATGGAGCCGGAGAGCACAGCTTACAATCTGCCGCTGATCGGATTGTTGGAAGGGACACTGGACATTGGGAAGATGCAGAATGTCTTCCGTCGCATTATCGAGCGTCATGAAGGATTCAGAACGTCGTTTCATTTGATGGATGAAATCCCGGTACAGCGTGTGCATCCCTATATTGAATTTGCCGTTCACATTTTCGAAGCGAGTGATACATCGGCGAGGGGCGTGATCGAGTCCTTCCTCGAGGCCTTCACTCTCGATTGTCCGCCGCTCTTGCGGGTGGGAGTCGTTTCGTTGGCCAAAGACCGGCATATTCTGGTGTTGGATATCCATCACATCGTCTTCGACGGTATGTCTATGGCTCTTCTGGTGGATGAATTTCTGGGCCTTTACGAAGGTAAAGATATTGAACCGCCGCAAATTCAATTCAAGGATTACG
>JAHELQ010000224.1:0-2970 GCA_024644125.1 Candidatus Aminicenantota bacterium
GACGATGGTGGTTTTGGGGGGATCGGACCGGCGGGGGTGGCGGAAGAATTGATGAATCAATTCCCTTTCCTGGATGTGGCAACCTGCGGGGAGGGGGAAGTGTCGATCGTTGATCTGATGAGGCGTATCGCGGGCGGAGCGAATTTGGAGATAGTGGAAGGTATCACTCTGCGGCACGGCCGCCGGGTGATGCGCACGCCTCAGCGGCCGGCTATAGAAGATGTGGATGGGATATTGTTTCCGGCCTACCACAAGATAGATTTCAACCGGTATTCGGTTCCCGGTATCCTCACCTCCCGCGGATGTCCGTTCGAATGTACGTTTTGTGATGTCTCGCCCTTTTGGGGGCGTAGCAACCGTCCCCGCAGCATCGGCAATGTGATGGCGGAGATCAGGTTGTTGAGGGAGCGGTACAATCTTGAGTTTGTGGAATTGGTGGATGACACGTTCACTCTGGACAAGCGGAGGGTCCTTGAGTTTTGCAAACGTATGAAGGAGGAGATGGCGGCCGTTCGTTGGTCTTGCTGCGCCCGTGTCGATTGTATCGATCGGGAGATGATGCAGGCGATGGCGGGGAGCGGATGCCGGATGATCGCCTATGGAGTGGAATCCGGTTCCGACCGGGTGTTACAACATCTAAAAAAAGGTTTTTCCACCGCCGATATCATGGATGTGTTGCGAGTGTCCCGGCAGTATTTCCCCCAGGTGATCGCTTATTGCATGTGGGGATTTCCTTTTGAGACTATGGCGGATTTCGGTGAAACTGTGGATTTTATCTTTCGCATCATCAAGATGGGAATCCAGCCCTGGCTGTTTAGCCTGTCCCCTTTGCCCCTATCGCGAATTTACCGGGAATACCACGGCAATCTGATGTTTTCCGAGGAATTTTGTTCCAATTATCTTGGAATATTGCGAGAGGAGCCAGAGGTTGTGGAGTTGATCCGGTCCTATCCGCAGGTATTCCCGGGGTTTTATTTCGTGGATCCTAGATTCCCGTTGAAGTATTCGATGGCGCAGGAGTTCCAATTACCTGGCATGCCGGCGGTAACCGGAATGATGCCTGCGGAACCGGAGGGTTGTTCGTGAGCGATATCACCATCGTCAATCTGACCCGCAGTTACGTTGAGCGGAATACCCCGGATACGTTTGTCCCTCTGGGCCCGCTGTATATAACGGCGGCATTGGAGCGGGCGGGGTTCGCTGTGGAATTCAAGGACTATTTGACCCGCGGAACTTGTGTGAATGAAGCTGGCGCCTCTTTGGCGGAGTCGGTGTTCTCATTTTTACAGGATTGCGCTCCGGTGTTGGGCATCAGTTGTGTCGGAAGCATGTTGCCCGCTATTCTTGTGGCGATTCAACGAATCAAAGCGCTTCACCCGGAGAAGACAATCATTCTTGGCGGGATCGGCGCCGCAGGAGTGGCGGAAGAATTGTTGCGCGATTTTCCATACGTCGATATTGTTGTGAAAGGGGAGGGCGAGGAGACGATCGTCGAGGTGATGGAGTGCATCAAAGCAGGGAAAGGATTCGAAGCGGTTCATGGAATCAGTTTTCGAAGCCGGGATCGGATCGTAGCGAACAAACGGCGACCGTGGATTCGGGACCTGGACCGGATACCGTTTCCCGCCTATACGCAAATTTTATTCGATGATTACTCGGTGATCCCCATCATCTCTTCCCGTGGATGCCCGTACCAATGCGCGTTTTGCGATGTCTCCCCTTTCTGGGGGCGAGACAACCGGAAGCGGAGTCTCGACAATGTCTCGGTGGAATTGGAACTGTTGATCGGAAAGTATGGGCAACAGCGCATCGAATTTGTGGATGATACGTTCACGATCGACAAAGATCGGGTGCTTCGTTTTTGTAGGTTAGTACGGCAGAAAGGCTGGAATTTATCCTGGTCCTGCTTTGCCCGCGTCGATACCATAGACGAGGAGATGATGGAAAACATGGCCCTGAGTGGTTGCGTGTTGGTGTTTTTCGGCCTCGAATCAGGTTCGGACCGGGTGCTGAAACGAATTGGGAAGTCAATCGCCAGTGAAGAGGCTAAAAGAGTGGTGACTCGCGCGGCGCGTTATTTTGACGTGATGATCTCTTTCATCTGGGGCTTCCCCTTCGAGACCATGGAGGATTTTTCGGGCACCCTTGATTCTTTCAGAGCGTTGTCTGGAATATCCGCCACTTCGTATTTATTTGCCCTCAATCCGTTCCCTATGTCCCGGTTGTACCGGGAATATGGCCACGCAATCGAATTCGACCGGGATTGGGGGCGGCGCCTGGGGGGGCTTGAAGATCAGGAGATCCGCCGGTTGGTGAAACAGTATCCCAGGGTGTTTCCTGGATTCTACCGGTACGCGCACGCGGGCTTCAGGCGAAAATACGCAGTGTTGAAGGAGGCCGGATTGTTGAATACATTCCAGTCGTGCTTTGAGTTAAAGAGCGACGGTTAGATACGTGATGGGGGAGATTACTATGGATGATCCGTATGGTGGCATCGCAGATTTTTATGACATGATGTACGGCGCGGATATCGATTATGAGGGCGAGGCATTGGGGCTTTTCCACTTATTGGGCCGGCGTTCTGCGATTCATATTCTGGATATTGGCTGCGGTACCGCTTCCCATCTGATCCGGTTGGCGAAATTCGGTTGCCGCGGTACCGGTATTGATAAAAGCGGCGGCATGATCCGCGTGGCAAGGGAAAAAGCCGCGGCCGCCGGCTTGCCGGTGAAATGTATGACCGGCGATGTGAAGACGTTGGAAGATGTCGCTCTCGAAGAGACGTTCGACGCGGCCATATCCTGTTATGTACTGGGACTTGGCTGCGGCCCCGGCGAGGTGGAGATGGCGCTCCGGCAAATTCATCCGTTGTTGATCGAGCAGGGCTTGTTGGTGTTTAACCTCATGAACGCTGGGTGCGGGTTTTTTAGATCTCAGGTTCCCGATTTTTCCTGCGGTGCCTGCCGCGAT
>JAHELQ010000224.1:3021-8140 GCA_024644125.1 Candidatus Aminicenantota bacterium
GCTGTGTATTTGATGGATAACGGCGACGGCGTGTCGATGGCGAGCCATCACACGCAAATCGCCCTCTTCAGTCTGGATCAGGCAAAAAACATTCTTTTGCGAAGCGGGTACGAACTCTGTTCGGTTTACGGGGCGATGACGGATCTGGCGCAATTCAAGGGAGACGAGCCTGCCATCTGGTTGGCTGCGAAAAAAATGTAGGATGGCGGATATAACCATTGCCAATGTATTTTATTCGGGGGACGGCGCGCGATCCGGGTATGTGCCTGTAGGACCGCTGTATGTCACAGCCGCATTGGAGAGGGAAGGATATGATGTGGAGTTTCGCGACTATCAATTGGTCGCCGGAGACTATGCCGATCCAATGGATCCCCGGACGATGGAAGCGTTTTTAGGAGAATCCGCAGGTGTTCTGGGAATCGGGTGTGCCTCTGAATTGTTGCTTCCGGTTTTGACGGCCGTCAACCGGATAAAGAGAAGGTTTCCCCAAAAAAATGTGGTCATGGGAGGAATCGGGTCCGCTGGAGCGGCCGGCGATATCCTGCGAGATTTTCCTTCTGTGGATTATGTGGCTCTTGGAGAGGGGGAACGGAGCATCGTGCAATTGATGGAATATCTTGACGGGCGGGCCGGCCGCAACAGGATGCCATCGGGAATTGCCTATCGCAGGAGCGGCGTGCCTGTTGCGGCGCCTCCTGATGCGTATGTGCCGGAGCTTGATTCGCTTCCATTTCCAGCCTACCGCCGCGTGGAGGTGGGAGCGTATGGTCATGCCGGGATTTATACCGCCAGAGGTTGTCCGTACCATTGCACATTTTGCGATGTGGCCCCTTTTTGGGGACAGGCTTGCCACTCACGGAGCGTGGAGAATGTCGTCGATGAGATTCAATTGTTGGTGGAACGTTATCAGAGGACGACCTTCGATATTATGGACGATATTTTTGTTCTGGATCGAACGAGGGCGCTCTCTTTTTGCCGGGAAATCAGGCGGCGTAAATTGGAAATCGAATGGGCGTGCTGCGGCCGTATCGATTTAATGGATGAGGAGATGATGGCGGAGATGGCGGACAGCGGTTGCTCCTGGATATTTTACGGCATCGAGTCAGGGGCCGGCAATATACTCAAGATCATCAGGAAAGGATTTACCAACTACAGGGCCAGGGGGGTGGTTTTATTGTCCCGCAAGTATTTTTCGGTTGTAACGTCATTGATGTGGGGGTTCCCCTTCGAGAGTCTGGAGGATTTCGCCTCAACGGTGAGGATGGTGGAATTTCTGCGCGACAATGGCTGCGCGGTTGATTTGTATCTTCTGGCGCCATTGCCGCTATCGGCTTTGTTCAGGGAGTATGCCCACAACCTGGAATTTGCGCCGGAAACCTGCCGGCGGGTGTTCGGAGTCCGCGCTCCACAAATGAAGCGGTTAATCCTCCGTTATCCCGGGGTATCCCGCTGGTATTACCGGTATCCCACCCCCCATTTTGAGGCCAAACTTGATATTGTGCGGCGATTGGAGATTGACAGATGAGCGATATTACTATTGTCAACATGTATTTCGCCGATTTAGACGGCGACGGCAAAGGGGGATTTGTGCCGCTGGGGCCGTTGTATTTGACCGCGGCGTTGGAGGAAGCGGGTTTCGCCGTGGATTTTCGAGATTATCTGGTGGCAGGGAGGCAATTTAAAGATCCGGTGGCGTTGACCAGTATTCTTTCTTTTTTGGAAGGGTCGGCAGGTATTCTGGCTGTGGGATGCAGCAGTTGTACATTACCTGTTGTGATCATGGCTCTGGAGAGTTGGAAAAGGGAGCGGCCCGACGCCACGGTGATTCTCGGGGGAATCGGGCCCACTGGAGTGGCGGCTCAGATTCTCGAATATTTCCCGTTTATCGATATCATCATCCTGGGCGAAGGCGAACACACCATCGTCGATTTGATGCGGACATTGGAGTCGGGAGGACGGCTGGACCGGGTCCGGGGTATTATCCACCGGCGCGAAGACGCAATTATTTTGAATCCTCCGCGACCACGGATTCGGGATCTAGACTCGCTGCCGTTTCCTGCCTACCACAAAGTCGATCTGAATCAATACACCTGTACCGGCCTGATCACAGCGCGGGGTTGCCCATTTCAATGCACTTTTTGCGATGTGGCTCCCTTTTGGGGGCGGGGCCATTGCCACAGGCGGAGCATAACCAATGTGATGAGGGAGATCAGGCTTCTGTCGGAGGAGTATGGGCAGGAGACCATCACGGTGTTCGATGAAACATTCCCCATCTCCCGCGGCAGGGTGATGGAGTTTTGCCGGGCCATAAAAAAAGAGGATGTGAAGTTGCGCTGGACTTGCAGCGCCAGGATTTCGCCGATGGATCCTGATTTGTTGCGGGAGATGAAGGCGTCGGGTTGTTTTATGGTTTTTTATGGAGTGGAGTCGGGATCGGACCATGTGCTCAGACTAACAAAAAAGGGCTACACGCGGCGGGAAGCTGAGCTGGTTATCGATTCCTCGCTTCGGCTGATGTTCGTTAACGCGTTTTTTATGTGGGGTTTTCCGTTTGAGAGTATCGCTGATTTTTTTCAGACTCTGGAATTCGTCGAACAAACTGCGCGGGCCGGAGTGATACCTGTGGTTCATATTGTCAATTCGTTGCCTTTGTCGGAGCTTTATCTTCAAAATAAGGACAATCTACGGTTTTTGCCGCAATTGTATGAGGGATCGCTGCTATTGAAACACCCGGAGATCGTGGCGTTGATCGAAAACTTCCCCACGGTTTTTCCTGGGTTTTATCATTGTGATTCTTTGATTCTCGAAAAATTCGAGATCGCCAGGGGGAGGGGGTTGGCCAACAATTTGATCACCCTGGATGCCCTGGGACAGGAGTATGCCAGTTATTACTCCGGGGAGGATTGAGAGTTTGGCTGAATATGACAGGATTGCCGGTTATTACGACGCTATTTTTTCCCGGGTGTTTCCTTATGAAGCGGAAGCCGCGGCTCTGGGCCGGTTGTTCCGGCAATATCCAGAGCGGGAGATACGGACTGTTCTCGACGCATCGTGCGGTACCGGCAGCCATGCGTTGTTATTGTCAAAAGCCGGTTACCAATGTACCGGTAGCGATATCAGTCCGGGTATGCTGGAACAAGCACGCCGGAAGGCTCTGTCGGCAGGGGAGTCGATCGAATTTTTTGAGAGGGATATCAAGCGGTTGGCGATGGAACGGCGCTTCGACGCGGTCATTTCCCTGTATGGACTGCCGCTGATGCTGGTGACGGAATCTTATGGCGATTCGGGCGCCTTTCCTGACACGTTGAAGCGGGCGCTCCTGGGAATACATCATGTCCTGGAGGATGACGGCTTGCTAGTATTCAATGTGATCGAAGCCGGGAGTCCGGTGCCGTTTCCGGGGTTTGGGCCGTGGTGTCGTTCCAATATTCAACCGGTTACCGCCAATGGGCTCGAGATAGTGGTGATGAACAAGCTCTGCCGGCGACGCGACCTGCTGGATTTCAAGGATGTATATTTCGTGGAGGAAAATGGCCGGCTGGTGATGGAGATCCTTGAATACTCCGTCTGGTTGCCGGATTTGAGACAATTGGAGACAATTCTCGGAAGCGGGGGATTCAGGATGATAGCTCTATATAGCTCATTATCCGCGCTCGAGAATTTTTCGCAGGGATCGTTGGATGCCACAGTGGTGGCGGCAAAAGCCGGGACAAGGCGCCATGGCTGATATTACATTAGTCAATTTGAGTTATAGCTTCAAAGAGCGGGAAGATCCCGATAGCCTGGTGCCTCTCGGTTGCCTCTACCTGGCGGCGGCTCTGGAGCAAAATGGATATCAGGTGGATTTCAGGGATTATCAATTCGTTAGCCGACGGCAGCCTTTTAAAACCGTATCTCTGCTGTCGTTTCTTCACAATAGCGCAGCCGTTGTCGGGATCAGTTGTTGTAGTGATTTACTGCCGTTGGCGATCGCGGCCATGAAGAGGTTTAAGGATGAAAATCCTCAAAAAATTGTCATTCTGGGCGGAGTTGGGCCCACTGGAGTTGCAGATCAGATCATGGAACATTTTCCCTTTATCGATATTGTGGTCAGGGGCGAGGGGGAACGAACGGTCGTCGATATCATGGACCGGCTGGGCGATCCGGCGGATCTGGCTGGAGTGCAGGGGATTGTCTACCGCCAGGGGGGACAGGTGAAAAAAACTCCTTCCAGGCCGCGAATTCAGTTTTTGGACCGGGAGCCGTTGCCCGCGTATCACGCGGTGAATCTTGACAACTATCAGGTGTTGGGTCTGGTGACCGCCAGAGGATGCCCGTACCGGTGTGGCTTTTGTGACGCCGCTCCTTTTTGGGAGCGCCAGGTGGTACGCCGTGAGATCGAACATGTGATCAGGGAAATCAAACAATGCCATGCCCTGTTTCCAGGGAAAAAGATCCAATTGTACGACGAGACCTTCACGCTGGACAAAAAATGGGTGTTGGAGTTTTGCCTTCGATTGAAGGATGAAGGGCTCGATATTCAGTGGAGTGTCATGACCAGGGTGGATTTGATGGATGAACAATTGATGGCAGCGATGGCTGGAAGCGGCTGTTTTATGGTTTTGTACGGCATCGAGTCCGGCTCGGACGATGTACTGGGCAAAATGGGGAAAACTTACAAAATTGAAGAGGCCAAAAAAAAGATCCGGCAGTCGTTGGCGTATTTCTGGGTCTGGACTCCTGTGATCTGGGGCTTCCCTTTTGAAACGATGGAAGATTTCCACCTCACGTTGCGATTTGTGGACGAGGTGGCGGCCGCTGGAGCTGTGCCGTTGCTCTATCAATTGGCGCCATTCCCCATGTCGCCTTTATATGCCCAGTATAGGGAAACATTGGAGTTTTCGCGCCAGTTGTACGAGTCCTGTCATTTGGTTCACAATCCCGAAGTGATGGGTTTGATCGAGTCCTTCCCAATGTTGTTTTCGGGATTTTGCCATTATCGCGCCGGCAATGTCCCGGGCAAGTATCCGGAGGCGAAGAATCACGGCAGTATTCCGTTTTTGCCGTGATTGGGGAGAAGAAGATGGAATTCGATGTGCTGGATCTCGGTTGCGGAATCGATCCGGAAGGGGATGTCAAT